>SBHH01000065.1 GCA_006226265.1 Alphaproteobacteria bacterium
TCCTCCAAGCCGGACAATGTCGGAGCCGCGGGCAATCGCCTCGCCCCCTTCCGGCGAAAGCGCCCAGGAGAAACGGACGAAGTCGCCATGACCATCCGGCGTGGTGTCGAGCGAGAAGGCAAGGCCCGGGAAATGCTCCCGCGCCGTTTCGATCATTTGCGCGATGCCTTCATGGCCTTCGCCCTGCATCATCGGATCGCGATAGACGGCATCGCTTGCCCATCCTTCCGCGAGCTTCTGCCGGCGGGAGACATTGTCGGCCTCGTTCCAGAGAGCGATGTAGTTTTCTGCGGTTTTCTGTTGAATTGTCATATTTTTATACTCCTTTTCTAAATTGACCAGTGAAGTCAGGCAAAGGTGATCTTTTCAAGAATGCTGGCGGCGAGATAGTCATCGTCACAGCCCTTGATCAGGAAAACGACGCTCCTGCTGTTCTCCGTCCGGAGGCCAAGGATTTCCTTATAGGCGGGGGAGTTGTACCAGTCGCGCGCGGCCTCCCTGTCCGGGAATTCGATGGCGACAAGATCGCCTTCCCATTCCCCTTCCAGCATCTCGGGCGCGCCGCCATGGATGCGGAACTTGCCGCCGAAGGGAGGCAGGGTCGCATCAATCTTCTGGATATATTTGGCGATATCCGCGCCCCGGTTCAGATCTCTCAACCAGCCGATTGCGAATGCAGGCATGTTCATCTCTCCTTGAATGATCGCTGTCGATAAGGGGAGAATAAGCCGCCAAAGAGAGGGGAAACAATTACATGGGAGGTAATGCGGCCCGGAAATTCATGCCGTAAGCGGAAAAATAATATTCGCCGTTTCCGGGAGGGAAAGCGGGGCCATCTCCGCTTGCTGAGCGAGGATCCAGTCATAGATCTGGTCGAGCCCTTTGGAGCCAAGCCGGGGATTGCGCGAAATGACATACCCCCGCCCGCTTTCCACCACATCGGTCGTTGCAGGCACAAGCCGGTTATCGGCGAGGAACTCGTCGATCAGGCCGATCCATCCCAAGGCAATGCCCTGCCCGTCCAGCGCCGCATGGATGACAAGATCATAATTGCTGAGGCTCGTGAACTGGCGCGTGCGTTCCCCCTTGATTTTAAGCGCGGCAAACCAGCTCTGCCAGGTATGCCAGGGCGCCGCCATAGGCCCCGAAAGACTAAGAAGCGGCTGGTCCAGAAGTTCGGTTGCCGACAAAACTGGCCCATTCTCGGCCAGAAATTCCGGGCTGCAGACGGCGATCACCTTTTCCTTGAAAAGGAGCGTATCGTCATTTGCCTCGTCGATGTCGTTTAGATGAATAATGAGATCGCAGTCTTCGCCAGCCGCCTCAACAGGGGTCTGGGAGGTGAGAATCTGGATATCGATCTCATCAAACTCCTCGCGCAACTGACCTAGTTTAGGTAGCATCCAGAAGGAGGCAAAAGCGAAATCGAGCGATAGTCGCACCTGCTGCTTGCTTTTTCGCCGGACGAGGGAGGCAACCACTTCCGCCATCTGCTCCATTGCCGGTCGGATGATGATGAGGAGCCGCTTGCCGTCATTGGTGAGGCGAACGCCACGATGCTCCCGACGGAAGAGGACGATGCCGAGATCTGTCTCAAGGCCCTTGATCCGCTGGCTGATGGCCGATTGCGAGACGCCGAGTGCAGCGGCCGCATTGGTGAAATTCCCATGCCGCGCGACAAGGTCGAAAGCGCAAAGTTCCGACAGGTGGGAACTCAGGTATCTATAAGTATTATTAATGCCATCCATTACTAAATAGCCCCTACAAGACATCTCCTATTTACCATACTAATGTCAGCTTATCAAAAGAACCTAATAACAGAGAGCCGAAGTGGCCAAACAACCAAATATTCTTGTCATTATGGCCGACCAGCTCGCGCCGCAATTCCTGCCCTGTTACGGGCATCCTCTTGTCAAGGCGCCGACAATCGCCCGGCTCGCAGAAGAAGGCGTTATCTTCGATGCCGCCTATACCAACTCCCCGCTTTGCGCGCCGTCGCGCTTCATCATGATGAGCGGTCGGCTGCCCTCCAAAATCGCGGCGTGGGACAATGCGGTCGAATTTTCCTCCGAAGTGCCAACATTTGCCCATTATCTGGCGGCGGAGGGATATGAGACCTGCCTGAGCGGCAAGATGCATTTCGTCGGCGCCGATCAGTTGCATGGTTATTCCACGCGTCTTACCACCGATGTCTATCCGTCCGACTTCACCTGGCACCCCGAATGGGACCGGCCCGAGGAACGGCTCGACTGGTTCCATAATATGGAAGTGGTGACGAAGGCAGGGCCTTGCGTCCGGTCCATGTATCTCGACTATGACGACGAGGCAGTCTTCAAGGCGAAGCGCTACCTCTTCGAACAGGCGAAACAGGGCAACGAGAAACCCTTCATGCTGACCCTGTCGATGATCCAGCCGCATGATCCCTACCTCTGCCGGCAGGATAAATGGGATTTATACGAGGATGTTGACATCGACCTGCCGAAAGTTTCTTATGGGTCGGTCGCACAAGACCCTCATTCTGCAAATCTCCGCTATGGATATGGCGCCAGCGATATCGAATTGAGCGACGAGATGGTCCGGAATGCGCGGCGTGCCTACTATGGGTCGATCGGCGATATCGACGAAAAGGTCGCGGACGTCCTGACCGCTCTGGAAGAAGCGGGACTTGCGGATGACACGATTGTCATCGTGACGGCCGACCATGGCGATATGCTGGGGGAGCGCGGGATGTGGTTCAAGATGAGCTACTTTGAAAATTCCTGCCGGGTGCCGCTGATTGTTCATGCACCGAAAATGTTCTCGCCCCGCCGGGTAAAGGAAGCGGTTTCACTGGTCGATTTCCTGCCGACGCTCGTAGAAATGGCGCGCGACGGCAAGGCGGCCGATTATGCAACGCCGATCGAGGGGCGCTCGCTTCTGCCGCATCTCTCGTCCGGCTCCGGCCATGACGAGGCTATCGGAGAATATTTCGGCGAAGGTTCCGCCTCGCCGATTTTCATGATCCGGCGCGGGAACAAGAAAATAATCAATGTGCATGGGAGTACCGTTCAATATTTTAACCTGTCCGAAGACGAAAATGAAATCAACGATCTGTCGGAAAATCCGGCGCATTCCGGAGAAGTCGGGAAACTTCTGACGGAAATCGACGGCAAATACGATGTCGCCGCCTTGACAGAAGCGGTTCTGGAAAGCCAGCGGCGGCGAAAGTTTTTAAAGAACGTCATGCGCGAGCAGGGGATCGTCTGGGATTACAGCCCCGATGAAAATGCCGCCCGCACATATGTTCGTAACACGATGCCGATATATGAGCTTGAGAAAATGTCTCGTTTTCCACAGGTTTGAGGCATTTCAACGACTTAAAGACACCTAATACAACTCGGGGAGAGATGTCATGTCCTTAGAAGAACACCTTAAGAATATTTTGAAGCAGGAAAGTATGAACCGGCGCCATTTCATGGGAATGGCTGCGGCGCTTGGCGCGTCCAGCGCCCTCGCCTCTTCGGTTTTTGCCTCCTCCGCTTTTGCGGCCACGCCGAAACAGGGCGGCCATTTCAAGATCGGCATGAGCCAGGGCTCCACCACCGACTCGCTTGATCCCGCAACCACGCTTCACACCGGCACGCAGATTGTCAACCACGCGCTCTATAACTACCTTACCGAAGTGAACGGTAAGGGCGAACTGATCGGCGAACTCGCCGAAAGCTGGGATGCAAGCCCGGACGCCAAGGTCTGGACCATGAAGCTTCGCAAAGACGTCACCTTCCATAACGGCAAGGCAATGACGGCGGAGGACGTTATCGCGTCGCTCAACCATCACCGGGGCAAGGATTCCAAATCGGCGGCCAAGCCGATTGTAGAGCCGATCACCGAGCTTGTTGCCGAAGGCGATCACGCCGTCAAAATCACCTTGTCCGGTGGCAATGCCGACTTCCCCTTCCTGATGTCCGACTATCATCTCGCCATCCTACCTTCCAAGGACGGCAAGATCGACCCGACGGCGGGCGTTGGCTCCGGCGCCTTCATCCTTGAAAAGCTCGATCCGGGCGTGAACATCAAGATGAAGCACAACCCGAACTACTGGAAGGAGGGCCGCGGCCATTTCGACAGCGTCGAGATTGTAGTGATCGCCGACGTTGCCGCGCGAACCAACGCGCTGACGACGGGCGCCGTCCATGCCATGGATCGTTGCGATCTTAAAACCGTCCATCTTCTGAAGCGGGCCAAGGGCATCACGGTGACCAAGGCCGATGGCAACCAGCATTACACCCTGCCGATGAACTGCACCGTCGGTCCGTTCGACAATGTCGATGTGCGCCTCGCGCTCAAATACGGCATCAATCGCGAGGAACTGGTGAAGACCATCCTGCATGGTTACGGCGCGGTCGGTAACGACCATCCGATCGGTTCCTCCCAGCTTTACTTCAACAAGGAACTGGAGCAGCGGAAATATGATCCGGACAAGGCCAAGTTCCACCTGAAAAAGGCCGGCATGGACAACCTCAAGGTCAGTCTCTCCGCCTCTGACGCCGCCTTCTCGGGCGCCGTCGACAGCGCCGTTCTCTATAAGGAAAGTGCGGCCAAGGGCGGGATCGACATCAATGTCAACCGCGTACCCGCAGACGGTTACTGGTCCAACGTCTGGATGAAGGACGCCTGGTGCATGAGCTATTGGGGTGGCCGTCCGACGGAAGACTGGATGTTCAGCCAGGCCTATGCCGCCGATGCGAAATGGAACGAAAGCTACTGGAAGAACGACAAGTTCAACAAGCTTCTCCTCGCCGCCCGGGCCGAGCTCGACACCTCCAAGCGTCGCCAGATGTATGGCGAAATGCAGGAACTGGTGCGCGATGATGGCGGTTCCGTCATTCCGATGTTCGCATCCTACGTCGGTGCGCTTTCGGACAAGGTCGGCCACGACCAGATCGCGGCCAACTGGGATCTCGACGGCCTCCGCTGCCTTGAACGCTGGTGGCTGGTGTAACCGGCACCGACGGCTAGTCCCATGCAAGATATCCTGAAGATGATCGCCCAGAGACTAGGTCTGGGCCTCATCGTCCTCTTCATCGTCTCGCTGATCATTTTCCTTGGCGTTGAACTTCTCCCCGGGGACCTGGCCCAGGCTATGCTGGGCCAGCAGGCCACTCCGGAAACCCTGGCAGCTTTCCGAAAGGAGCTACATCTCGATCTGCCAATGCATATCCGTTATATGAACTGGCTGATCGGGATGCTGCATGGCGACTTCGGCAAATCCCTTGCCAATGGCCGCCAGATTTCCGAACTGATCGGCATCCGACTTGAGAACACCCTGTTCCTTGCCTCCGTCACCGCCATGATCGCGGTGCCGCTTTCCCTCACCCTCGGCATTCTGGCTGCAATGTACCGGAACAGTCTTTATGACCGCACGATCAATGTGCTGACGCTGTCCTCGATCTCCTTCCCGGAGTTCTTCATCGCCTATATCCTGATCTTCGTCTTTTCGATCCAGCTTGGCTGGATGCCAAGCCTGTCGAACGTGAGCGAGGCAACACCCTTTGGCCAGCGCCTGTTCCTGACGCTGATGCCCGCCGTCACCCTCACCCTCGTCGTGATGGCGCATATGATGCGGATGACGCGGGCGGCAATCATCAACCTGCTCGCCTCCTCCTATATCGAGATGGCGAACTTGAAAGGCCTGTCGCGGGCGCGGGTGATCCTCCGCCATGCCCTTCCGAACGCCCTTGCGCCGATCATTAATGTAGTGGTCATCAACCTCGCCTATCTCATCGTCGGCGTGGTAATTGTCGAGGTGGTCTTCGTCTATCCGGGCCTTGGCCAGTTGATCGTCGATTCCGTGCAGAAGCGCGACATTCCCGTCGTGCAGGCCTGTTCGCTGATTTTCGCCGCGACTTATATCGTGCTGAACCTCACGGCCGATATCCTGTCGATTGTCACCAACCCCAGACTGTTGCATCCGAAATGACCGATCCCAC
>SBHH01000126.1 GCA_006226265.1 Alphaproteobacteria bacterium
GGGGGGGCTCGCCTGCGCTTGACGATGCGGCGCTCCTTCTCCTCGATCAGGCGCATATCGTCGAAGGGGATCCGGTTGCCGATCCGGTCGCTTTCTCGAAGCGCATGGCCGATTTCATGGTGAGCGGCCTCACCGTCTGACGAAACGCGATTTTCTGAAAACAGAAGCGGTTGATCTCCCGAAGATCAGCCGCTTTTTTTGCCTCGATCTTCAACGGTTCAAAATTCACAACGAAGCGTGATGCAGCGTCGATATGGCGAAGCTCCTGATGGTCGATAGAGGGGCGTGCCTGACTGTGACGGTTCTGACAGAGCTTGTTCGGATCGGGCTTATAGCCCGAAGGAGCAGCATGGTCTATCAGGCATCAACAATTTTATTTGAGGGCCCGCGGAAACAAAACGCCCTGTTCCGAATTGGCAGATTGCTTGCGTTTGGCTTTCTTCTTCTCATGCTGTCGGGGTGTAGCCATATCGACGACAATCTCCTGAATCAGGAAATCGGCGATTTCTCTCATAGCACCGTTGCACTGGCGGCGGTGATTCAGAACGATTTCGGGTTGGCCGAAAAAATCAATTCCCTCGCTTTTGTCAACAACCTGGAACTGCAGCTTGAGGCGGGTGGTAATCCCGATACGACCCTGAAGCCGCTTTTTTCAGGTAAGGATATCGCCGCTCGTCAGGCTCTTCTTGCGGCATTGACCGGTTATGCTGAAACAATGGCGGTGGTCGCGTCCGGCAAGGCCGTGAAGGAGAATCTTCCGGATATCAGCAGCCTGGTCAGCAATCTCAAATCCCTGAAATCCGAACAGTTCAATCTCTCCCATTCCCTGACGGTGCAAGAAAGCGACGACCTCGTCAATGATATGAGCCTGTTCGAGGAACTGTTCATTCTGCCGGCCCGCGATGCGCGTCTTGTCCCGATTGTAGAGAAAGGGGAGGCCGCCCTTAAAAAAGCCGCCATGCTGCTTTATCTCGACATCGGCGCGCCCGAGGATCAGGCAAGCCAGTGCAACTACAGCGCGCCCTCCAACAGTACCGAACTTTCCTTGTCCGGTCTCAAACTCTGCCGGGGCGGACTTCGCGCCATCGCAGCGACAGCTATCCATTTCGATGTCACCACCTGGAAGGACCGGCTGCAGTTCGAAAGGGCGCAGAAAAATTCAATGCTCGCCACAAAACGCGAGAGCGTGCAGCGTCTGGTCGGTATTCAGCGGGTGGGCAATGATCTTGACCAGCTTTACGCCGACAGTCAGGCCGCTCTCACGGTAATGCTCGCGGCGCATGGGGAAATTGCGGCGACGCTCAACTCGGCTATTAATTCCAGTCTGTCGAAAAGCTTTGTGCTGTCGAAAAATGCTCTATTCCTGCAGAAGGTCGGGGCACTGGTGCAAAGCTCGAACAAGGTAACGCAGGAAGTCGAGGCACTGGCAAGCCCCGCTGCGGCGGCTCCTTCTTCGCAATCTCTATCCGACAGTTTTTTAACCACAGGAGACGATGATGTCAGCAAATAGCTATAAAACGGCACTCGATAAACTGTTGCAGGCGCAGAAGGCTCTTGATGATCAGGATATCTCGACCATGCCAGCCGATCAGGCCGCCAGTCTCGAGCGCAGCAAATCCGCGATCTATCAGGAGATACAAGCTGTGCAGGCGCAGGCGATCAGCCGCCGCGACGATGCCTACAAAATCGAGACGACAGCTTTTGCCGGGGCAAAATCGGATCTTGAAAGCCTATCGAAATGGGTTTCCGCCCGCGCCAAACTGGAAAGCGAGCTATTCAGTGTTCTCACCAAGGGGTTGAGCGTCGCTCTCTCCCTCTTCTTTTGATCACTTGTTCATGATGGCGTCGACGGCGCGGCGGGTAACGCTGTAGCCTGCCTCTGCCGGGATCAGCAGGAATTTCCCTTCCTCCGTCACTTCCAGCTCGGGCAGCACGGTGAAAGTATCACTTGCATGGGCATCGGCAACCGCCGCGTCGGCGGAGGCAAATTTGCTTAACGCCTCGACATTCATGCGGGTCGGGAAAATGACCGTGAAGCGGCCCGCATCAGCCGCTGCCATCACTTCATTCGGGCCAACCCAGACGGAATCGACCGATTCCTCCCCGTCATGGGCGGCGAGCTGATGCGGTGGCGCCTTGGCGATGAAGAAGTGGGTGTCGAAGCGCTTCGGCATATGATGTGGGGTGATCCAGTGCGAATAATGGCCCAGAAGATCGATCGCCAGCTCCAGATTTTCGGCTTTTAGCATGTCGAGGATCGGCACCTCCCCATTCTGAAGCGGCATGCGGTAGGCTTCTGCAAGGCTTTCAAGCCGGTCATGAGTGACAAGCTCTCCGCTCTCCCGGTCGCGGGCGAGCAGAATATTCGCTTCCTCGAAGCTTTCGCGGATCGAGGCGATCTTAAAGGAAAGAAGCGGATCACCCCGGTCGGCGTCCGCTGGCAGATAGTCGGCAAGCTCCGCCACCATGTCGGCATCATCCACCTTGCCACCCGGGAAGACCAGTGCGCCGGAGGCAAAGTCGATCTGATGATGGCGGACCACCATGAAGACCTCCAGGCTGTCGTTGGCTTTTTTACAATCGCGGACCAGCAGGACAGTGGCGGCGGGTTTCAGGGCAACAGGTTCTTTTGTCATAATCGGGACCATTTTTATTGTTTATTGGTCCTATATTGCTACAGCTTCCCTGCCGGATCAACGCATCAATTCGAAAGCGGGATATTGAGGGCGGCGAAAACGGGACCGTAGTTCGCTTTCTGGATGATGAAGGCGCAGCCATCGCGTCCTTCGGCCCGCATTTTGGTGAGATCAAGTTCCAGTTTCCGGGGGCTGCCGTCCCAGGATCCTGCATCATGGATATCGCGGACAATATTGTGATAGGTGAGGCTGCGGCCTGAATTTTCCCCGCGCCCGACATTAACACTTTTTGCCGTGTCATAGCCGAACAGCCAGATTTGCGCCTCCTCCGATCCTTGCGGCAGATCAACCTCCAGAATATCGCCCTTGCGGTTCCAGGCAAGAGTAAGCGGGGGGGCTGCCGCCTCGTCCTTGTCGAGAAGGGCCGTTACGCCGTTTCGGTCCGATCCAACCACATGAGTGCGGCCATCGACGACCATCTGCGGCGTATAGACATAGCGGGCATGGAAACTGTCGCGGTAATGCGCCTGACGGGCATCATTCGCGGGGCTGCCGAAAGTGTCTTTCCAGCCGATATAATCCCAGTAGGTGACCGCGAAGGAAAGGCCGAGAACATCCTTGTCCTTCACAAGATCCCCCATCAGGCGATCTGCGGGCGGGCAGGAACTGCAGCCTTGAGAGGTATAAAGCTCCATCACCGATTTCGGCTGATGGATATCGGCCGCAAATGAAACACCGGTGAAGAGCAGGAGAAGGGAAGGCGCCAACAGGGCTGTCAGGATCAGTTTTCTCATGATCCCAAAGTAGTTCAGCCCCCGTTCACAGACAAATCACCTCTCGGTGAAAGCATAAAAAACGGCGGCCCGAAGACCGCCGTTCCGGATGCATATCCTGTTACTTCACGCTGCGGAAAGATTCCGGAGCACATATTGCAGGATGCCGCCGTGGCGGTAATATTCCGCCTCGTCCGCCGTATCGATGCGGCAGAGCAGGCCGACCTCTTCGGTTGAGCCGTCGCTCCGCGTGATCTTGCAATTGACCGTCATGCGGGGCGTAATGCCTGCTTCGATCCCGGTCAGATCAACGACTTCGCTGCCGTCAAGCTTCAGGCTCTTGCGGGTGACGCCTTCGGGGAACTGCAGCGGCAGAACGCCCATGCCGACGAGGTTGGAGCGGTGGATCCGCTCGAAGCTTTCGGCGACAACGGCCTTGATACCAAGGAGAAGCGTGCCCTTGGCCGCCCAGTCACGGCTGGAACCCGTGCCGTATTCCTTCCCGGCGAAGACGACCAACGGGGTGCCTTCGGCATGGTATTTTTCAGCGGCATCGAAAATCGACATCTGCGTCCCGTCCGGCATATGACGGGTGACCCCGCCCTCCGTACCAGGGGCTACTTCGTTCCGGAGGCGGATGTTGGCGAAGGTGCCGCGGGTCATGACCTGGTCATTACCACGGCGCGAACCATAGGAGTTGAAGTCCTTCTGCGCGACTTGATGCGATTTCAGATACTCGCCCGCCGGGCCGTCCGCCTTAATGGCGCCCGCCGGGGAGATATGGTCGGTCGTGACCGAATCGCCGAGCAGGGCGAGAACCCGCGCGCCGTTGATATCGGCAAAATCGCCGGGCTCCTTCTGCATGCCTTCGAAATAGGGCGGATGCTGGACGTAGGTCGAGGTGCTGTCCCAGGTGTAGGTCTGCCCCTCGGCCGTCTCGATCGACTGCCAATGCGCATCGCCCGAGAAGACGTCGCCATATTGCGTGACGAACATGTCGCGGGCCACCGCATCGCGGACGGTCTGCTGCACTTCCGCATTGCTCGGCCAGATATCCTTCAGGTAAACCGGATTGCCGTCCTTGTCGGTGCCAAGGGCGTCGGTCGTGATATCGACATTAAGCGATCCGGCAATGGCATAGGCAACGACCAGCGGCGGGGAGGCGAGATAGTTTGCTTTCGCCTGCGGGCTCACGCGGCCTTCGAAGTTGCGGTTACCGGAAAGGACCGAGCAAGCGACGAGATCGCCTTCGGCAATCGCATCGGCAATTGGCGCATCGACCGGACCGGAGTTTCCGATACAGGTGGTGCAACCGTAACCGACGAGGTTGAAACCGAGCGCATCGAGATCATCCTGCAGGCCTGCCTTCGCAAGATAGTCGGTCACAACCTTCGATCCCGGGGCGAGGGAGGTTTTGACCCAGGGCTTTACGCTGAGGCCCTTTGCAAGCGCATTCCGCGCCACCAGACCGGCGGCGAGCATCACGCTCGGGTTCGAGGTATTGGTGCAGGAGGTGATGGCGGCGATGATCACATTGCCATGGCCGATCTTGTAATCCTTGCCGGCAACGGCGACCTGTTTCTTGAGGTCGTCGCCTGCCTTGGCGAGATCGGGCAGAACCTTCTGGAAGGCGCTGGAGGCCTCCGACAGAAGCACCCGATCCTGCGGCCGCTTGGGGCCCGCCAGGCTCGGCTCAACCGTGGAGATATCAAGCTCCAGCGTTGCCGTGAATTCAGGATCCGGGGTGCTGGAATCGCGCCACATGCCTTGTGCCTTCGCATAGGCTTCCACCAGCTTGACCCGTTCCGGATCGCGCGCGGTGAAGTTGAGATAGTTGATGGTTTCGGCATCGATCGGGAAGAAGCCGCAGGTCGCGCCATATTCCGGGGCCATGTTGGAGATGGTCGCCCGGTCGGCGAGGCCAAGCTCGGCAATGCCGGGGCCGTAGAACTCGACGAACTTGCCGACCACGCCCTGCGCGCGCAGCATCTGCGTGACGGTGAGGACAAGGTCGGTTGCGGTCGTACCTTCCTTCAACTTGCCGGTCAGCTTGAAGCCGACGACTTCCGGGATCAGCATGGAGATCGGCTGGCCGAGCATGGCGGCTTCCGCCTCGATGCCGCCGACGCCCCAGCCCAGAACCGCCAGGCCGTTGACCATGGTGGTGTGGCTGTCGGTGCCGACCAGCGTGTCGGGATAGGCGAACTCGACGGTGCCTTTGTCGGTCTTGGCTTTCGTGGTCCAGACCGTTTGCGAAAGATACTCAAGGTTCACCTGATGGCAGATGCCGGTGCCGGGGGGCACCACGCCGAAGTTGTCAAAGGCGTCCTGGCCCCAACGCAGGAAGGCATAGCGTTCGCCGTTGCGCTCGTACTCGCGCGCCACGTTCGCCTTGAAGGCGCCAGCGGTACCAAACTGATCCACCATCACCGAGTGGTCGATAACCAGGTCCACGCGGGACAGCGGATTAATCTTGGTCGGATCGCCGCCCAGTGCCACCATGGCGTTGCGCATGGCGGCAAGGTC
>SBHH01000307.1 GCA_006226265.1 Alphaproteobacteria bacterium
ATCTGAGGGATGAGCCAGACTCGTGAAAGCTGGTATGATTTTTTCCGTGATGGGTCGGATATTCAACTCAAAGTTGGCGGGTTGAATGACCGGATCGAACGGTAACGGAAAACGGACGGACAAATATGCAGAACCCGCTGAAATGGACAGGTGAATTATTAGGGACCCGCTCGCATGAGCTGGGGCTCTTTCTCGGGGCCACCAGCATACTTGCAACGATGGTTTTAAGCTTTACGCTTCTTTTCCGGATTGGTGCGACCGCTATGCCTTCCGAACGGAGCGCCATGGCTAATTTGGTTCATCCGTCGAAAATTGCGCAGATTGATCGCGACTTTGCGGCTTTGCCGCATCGGACGGGCGCGCTCGGTGCGATTTCCGACCTCGATATGCCGGATATCCTCAACCTGACCAAAACCTATCAGTCAGTCGATCTGTTCGGACGGACTTTCACCAAGGAGGAAATGTGCATTGCCCAGGCCGTCTATTTCGAGGCCCGGGGCGAACCTCTGATTGGTCAAGTTGCGATTGCCGAGGTGATCCTGAACCGAATCGTTGATCCACGCTATCCGGGAACGGCCTGCAAGGTCGTCTTCCAGAACCAGAATCGCCGCCACAAGTGCCAGTTCTCCTTCGCCTGCGACGGGTTGTCTGACCGGCCCAAGAATGCCACTGCCTGGGAGGCTGCTCTGAAAGTCGTCGCCCTTGTCATGAACGGGGAACGGAGCGGCATTGCCAAGCGCGCGACTCATTATCACGCGGCCTATGTCAATCCGAAATGGAGCGAGCATCTGCAGAAGCTTGGCCAGGTCGGCGGCCATATCTTTTACCGCGAAGATACCATTTAGGGGGAACGCTGCCGGTTTCCGAGAAAGGAATGCAGGATGAGGGTAAGGATCACGATCGCCCCGCCTGCAACCGTCTCGATTTTCGGCACCTCCCCGAGCCCGAGCCAGACCCAGAGGGGCCCCAGAATACTTTCCATCAGCATGATCAGGCTGACCTCCGGCGCTGGAATGTAGCGCGGGCCTACAGTTATCAGACCGAAAGCGAGGGGAAGAACAATCAGGCCTAGAAGGCACAAATAACCGAAATCCGCCATGGTGATGGAAAGCGGTGCGCCAATGGGAAGTGCAACTGCCGCCGTCAGAAGCCCGGAAAAGCCGAGCGAAGGGACCATGTCGATGGTGCGCGCATGGCGAACCGTCGTCACTTGTCCGGCGATGCCAAAGGCGGCGATGATGGCAAAGAAATCGCCATGGCGAGTGCCGCCCCCGTCGCTTCCCAGAAAAATCATGCTGATCGCGCCGATGCAGATGAAAATGGCGATCCAGGTTTTACGGGCAATCGTTTCCTTCAGGAAGATGCGTGAGAAGATCGCTGCGAAAAGCGGGGCGGTCGCGATGATTACCAATGTATTGGCAACACTTGTATGAGTGATTGCAAGGACAAAAAAGATCGTACTGAGGGTAAAAAATCCTGCAGCAAGTAAGCCGCGCCGTCCCATGATGCGAAGCCGGCTACCGAGTCCTCTGCCGAAGCGAAAGAAATAAAATCCGAGAATGCCGATCCCGAATAGAAGGCCGCGCCAGAACAGGACCGTCCAGCTGTCGGTCGAGACCAGCCGGACGAGCAGACCATCCGGCGACAGGGCGGCAACGCCCGTCGCCGTGACCAGGATGCCGTAGAGATGTGGCGGCAGTTTTGCCATGCGGGGTGGCTCCTCTGGGGGAAGGATGCAGGGATCCTTTCCGCTCTAGCGTGAATGGCCGCCTGTTCCAAGAAAAAACTGCACGCTATTGCGGCCTGTCCGGATGGATGAGATCGTTTGCAATCAGGCTTTCCGCCGTTTCGATAACCGACTGGCGGACGGAAATTGGCTGCCAGGCAAGGGTATTGCGGATCTGGTGCGTGTTATACTGATGTGCGGGTCCCAACCGTGCCGCTGCGACTTTTAGAGACGGCGAAAACAACGCGAGCAGCCGGACCAGCCAGTCCGGAACCGGTTGGGTCGGGATTTTGTATCCTCGCGGCGCAAGATACAGGTCCAGCTCCCTTGCAATCTGACGGAGGGACATGCGGTCGGTCACGCAGATGAAGCGCTTTTCCGCTGCATCCGGCTTTTCCATTGCCGAGATATGGGCCTTCGCTACGTCGCGCACATCGACGAGATTAAAGCTGATATCGGGAATTCCGGGCACTTCGCGGGCTAGCAGGCGGCGGACCACCTCGTGGGAGGCGCTGATGTCATGATCAAGCACGGGGCCAAGAACGAACCCCGGATTGATCACGGCAAGCTGCGGCCGGCTTTCTGCGGACAGGGAGGCAAGATAGTCCCAGACAGCCTTTTCGGCGATCGTTTTGCTTTTCGGATAGGCACCGATCGGCGCGTTGATATCGCTCCAGCAGGTTTCGTCAAGTGGTTTCGATTTGTCATGTCCGCCATAGACGGCCGCAATGGATGAAGTCATGACGATGCGCCGGATGCCTGCTGCTGCGGCGGCCTTCACCGCCCGGAGAGCACCATCCCGGGCCGGGCTGATCAGGTCCCTCTCGTCCTTTGGTTCGATGACCGGAAGGGGGGAGGCCATATGCAAGAGATATTGCGCGCCCTCCATCGCGGTATCCCATCCCTCGTCAGCAGAGAGATCGGCGGTCACGAAGCTGAGCCCGGCGACGTCAACCCGTTCGGCAAGTGCGTTGGTCAGACTTTGTGCCCGGGCCGGGTTTCGCAACGTCCCCCGGACATCATATCCTTGTTCCAGCAGTTTCTTGATGGTTCGAAGGGCGATAAACCCCGAGGCGCCCGTTACGGTCACAAGCGCTTTGCTGTTCATAATTCTCTCCCGGCCATTTATCCGCGGCTGGACGGATTTTGCTTAATTTGTACTCTAACCCGGAATTCGGGAAGAGCCTATGGCCAATTTACTTTATATTATGGCAATTTGAAGCCCGAAGATGAAGAGGCACCTTATGAACAGTGACCCGATTGCCATGGAAATTGAACAGAACGGTTTTTGTCGTATTCCGAATCTGTTGGCTCCGGCCGAGTGCGATGCGCTGACCGATGCATTTGGAAGGGAAGCCGGATACCGGCGTCATATCGTCATGCAGAACCATGGCTATGGTCGGGGAGAATATAAATATTTCAGCTATCCGCTGCCGGACCTGGTGGCGAAACTACGCGCGGAGTTTTACGAGAAACTGGCGCCGCTCGCCAACCGCTGGGGCGAGGCGCTTGGTATGGACTGCCGGTACCCTGCGAGACTGTCCGACTATACCGAAACCTGCCATGCCGTCGGCCAATGCAAGCCAACACCCCTCATCCTGAAATACGGCGAAGGGGACTATAACAGGCTGCATCAGGACCTCTATGGCGAGTACCTTTTCCCGATGCAGATGGTGGTGCTTTTAAGCCGCCCCGGCGAAGATTTCGAAGGCGGAGAACTGATCCTGACCGAGCAGCGCGCACGCCAGCAGTCACGTGTCCGTGTCGTGCCCCTGAAACAGGGCGATGCGGCGATCATTGCGGTTAATGACCGGCCGATTCCCGGCAAAGCGCGCTCCGTTCGCGTCAAGATGCGCCATGGGGTGTCTGATGTCCGGCGCGGCAACCGCTTCACCCTTGGCATCATCTTTCATGACGCGAGGTAGAGAATAAGCATTCACAAGGTCCCGTAAAAAAACTCATTCCAGGGTATCGAATCCCTCTTCCCACGGCGAATTCTTTGAATTACTGTCCTCTGAACGGCATGCCGGTTTCTTGAAAATTTTGTCAGGTTAGAGTAGGGAAGGACTGAATAGTCGGGCATGACAGAGGCTGTGAAAAAATACGGCTTTCTCCTGACAGATCAGTGCAGCATGATTTGTTTCAGTAGCGCCATTGAACCCCTGCGTTCAGCCAACCGGATGAGCGGCCGCCATCTCTATGACTGGCATGTGCTGACCATGACCGGGGAAAGCGAGCGGACCAGCAGCGGGATCAGCATCCTGCCCGACATGCGGCTTGAGGATGCGACCGATCTCGATATTCTTTTTGTCTGCGGCGGCATCGGCACGGACAAGATCCGGGATGAACATCTTCTGGCGGAGCTTCGCCGTATCGTCCATCACGGAACGGGAATTGGCGCGCTCAGCACGGGCACCTTCATCCTGGCGGCGGCAGGGCTCCTCAATGGATATCGCTGCACCATCCATTGGGAAGGGGCGATCAGCCTGAAGGAGAGCTTCCCCGAAACCATCTTCACTGGCAGCATTTTCGAGATTGACCGCAATCGCTACACTTGTGCAGGCGGAACCTCGGCCATCGACATGATGCTGCATATGATCGGCGAGGCGCATGGCAGCAAGGTTGCTTATGACGTGTCGCTGCAATTCATGCATGATCGCATCCGAACCCATAGCGACAAGCAGCAGGCGGTCCGGAAACTGCAACTGGCCGCCAAGTCGCAGAAGCTGCTGACCATCGTCGAGATCATGGAGCAGAATATCGAGGAGCCGATCTCGCCCGAGGAGCTTGCGAACCGGGTCGGCATCTCCATCCGGCAGGTGGAACGGCTGTTCCGTCAGCATACGGACAAGTCACCCGCCCGCTACTATATGGAACTCCGGCTTGAACATGCGCGGCTTCTTCTGCTGCAGACAAGCATGTCGATCACGGAAATCTACATCGCGTCGGGCTTCTCCACCCATTCGCATTTCGCCAAAAGCTACCGGGAATATTATGGCATCAGCCCGAGCCGCGAACGCAAACCGCGGTTGAGCTAGAGCCGGCGATCCTGCAATCTTGATGAATGAGCTAATTCTGTTGTTTTGCCGGGCAAGGGCGGGTAGAACAGCAGACCAGAGGAGCGCACACCTGTGCCAGGCTCCTTTTCTATGGAACCGGAAGCCGGAAGGATATCATGCCGTCAGAGACAAAGGACCCCATTGCCGCCTTCAAGGAAGAGGTAAGTCACACCGTCAAAGGATATGAAAACGAGACGGATTGGCAGAAATTGTCTCATGACTGGTTGTTGCAGGCATTGGCGAAGCGGTATGTCTATAATTTCTCCAGCCTTGGCCGTCCGATCATTCAGCTTCCCCAGGATATGGTCGCTTTTCAGGAAATCGTCTGGGAGGTGAAACCCGACCTGATCATCGAAACCGGTATCGCCCATGGCGGCTCCCTCATCCAGAGTGCCGCGCTTCTTGCCATGCTCGACTATTGCGATGCAGTTGAAGCGGGCGAGATGCTTGACCCCTCTAAGCCGAAGCGGCGCGTGCTCGGTATCGACATCGATATCCGCGCCCATAACCGCGTGGCGGTCGAGGCGCATCCCATGGCAGGACGGATCGACATGATCCAGGGTTCCTCCATCGATGCTGATATCATTGCAGAGGTCGCGGAAATTGCGGGCGGCGCGAAACGGGTGCTTGTCAGCCTCGACAGCAACCATACCCATGATCATGTGCTGGCGGAGCTGGAAGCCTATGCGCCGCTCACCAGCAGGGGGAGCTATTGCCTCGTTTTCGATACGGTTGTCGAGGATATGCCGGAGGGTTTCTATCCGGATCGGCCTTGGCATCCCGGCAATAGCCCGAAAAGCGCGGTGTTTGAATATCTCGAACGGCTGAAGGGGGCAGGCGTGCTCGGCGCGGACGGGTCGCCGCTCGCCTTTGAGAATGACAAGGCAATCGAGGACAAGTTATTCCTGACGGTTACGCCGGCCGGTTTCCTTAAGCGCGTCTAGACCTTCCGACGCTGCCGGAGAGCGCCATGAAGATCAGCATCATCATCCCCACACGCAACCGGGCGGAATTCCTGAAATACTGCCTTGCGACCTGTCTGTTGTCCACCGACCCTGACCTGGAGGTGGTGGTTAGCGATAATTTCAGTGTGGACGACACGAAGG
>SBHH01000032.1 GCA_006226265.1 Alphaproteobacteria bacterium
ACCAGAAGAATTGCCACGCCTTCCGCATTGATCAATTCCATGGCTTTGATAAGATCCGCGACGACCAGAGGAGCAAGACCTTCCGTCGGTTCGTCCAGCAGCAATAGCTTCGGATTAGTGAGCAGCCCGCGACCAACGGCGAGCATTTGCTGTTCCCCGCCGGACAATGTATCCCCGCGAGAGTTCGCCCGTTCCTTAAGCCGCGGGAAGAGATTGTAGACACGTTCCAGATCCCATGCGCCCTTGCGTCCCATTACTGTTGCAATCCGCAAGTTCTCATCAACACTCAAGGCGGCAAAAATCCGCCGATCCTCGGGCACAAAGGCGATACCGGATCGCCCCAGCATCTCCGTCGAGACTCTGGTCACATCACGGCCCTCATACATGCGGAGACCAGATATTAGCGGGTTCAGTCCCATGATCGCTTTCAGCAAAGTGCTTTTACCGGCACCGTTCCGGCCAATAAGGGAAACAACCTCCCCGTCCTCAACCGATATCGAGACATCGTGTAAAGCTTGGGCCTTGCCATAGAAGACATTGCAATTCTGCATTTCCAGAAGGCTCATTCGTCCTCTCCCAGATAAGCGGTTCGGACGCGAGGGTCTTGCTTGATAGTCTCGGCATTGCCAGACGCCAGAATTTCACCCGCGAGCATGACAATAATCTCATCGGAAATTTCCATTACGACGTCCATGTTATGCTCGATCAACAGCACGGTGCGCCCTTGCGACACGCGGCGGATTAATTCAACGGCCTTCTCCCCGACATCATGACCAACCCCGGCGAGCGGCTCATCCAACAGCAGGACTTTCGGCTCACTTAACAAGGCTAATCCGATTTCAAGCGCTCGCTGATCCCCATGCGAAAGACTTCCGGCATTGACATGACCGAAACTCTCCAGTCCTATCTCAGACAGCACTTTCTCTGCATCATTCGCAATCTCTTTGAACTTGCCGACAGGTCGCCAGAACGGCTGTAGCCTGAAGCGGTGCGCCTGTGCGGCCAGCCGCAGGTTTTCAAATACCGTCATCTCGGCAAATATCTGGGTAATCTGGAAGCTCCGGCCAAGGCCCGCCCATGTCCGGGCATGCGGAGACTGCTTCGTAATCTCCTGGTCATTGAGAAACACACGTCCTTTGCTAATGCGGGCGCGCCCCGACAACGCATTCATAAGCGTTGTTTTCCCTGCACCGTTAGGGCCGATCAATCCATACAGCAGGCCGGGCTTGAACTTATAGGTGACATTGGTGACGGCCTTGAAGGCCCCATAGGACACTTCAATATCCTCACAGCGCAGTACATGCTTAGCTTCTGCTGTGCTATTCATGACTTGCCTCCCGGCATGATACGGTCCCAGAGTTGCGTAATCAGACCCGCAATACCTTTCGGCATTCCGATCGTGCAAATAATGAATATGAGACCCAGTATGCCATACCAGTGCGATGTCTGGGTCGACAGCCATTCCCGCATGAATTCGAAAATGGCAACGCCGAGAATAGGGCCGAACAAAGTTCCCATACCGCCCAACAGGACCATGATGACAACGTCACCGGACGTCGTCCAATGCAGCATCTGCGGGCCGACATAGAAAATCAGCGACGCCAGCAGGCCACCGCTTACACCGGCAAAAACGCCGGAAATCGTAAAAACAGACCGTCGCAGACGCTGGACATTAAAGCCGATCTGCTCCGCCCTCACCTCATTGGATTTGATGGCTTTCAACGCCTGGCCCAGAGGGGATATCCGGATAAGACCGGAGATCAGCAAGGCTAAGATAAATAACGCCAGCAGGAAGAAATAGTAGTTTCCGTCGTCATAGAAATCGATTCCGAACAGGTCCGGGCGCGGCACTCCGGCGATACCATCGACGCCACCGGTCAGCATCCGCAGCTTTGTTCCTGCCATGATGTAGATCAATTGCGATAAAGCTAGCGTTAAAAGCGCAAAGAACAACCCCGAAACCCGGATCGCAAAATAGCTGAACACCAGCGCCAGCGCCCCGCCAACCACACCAGCAGCTCCAAGCGAGGGAATAAATTCCCAGCCCATACGCATAGTAAGGAGTGAAAGCGTATATGCGCCGACACCAAAGAACGCCGCATGCCCGAAGGAGAGCATGCCCGCAACACCAAACACCAGATCAAAGCCGATCACAAATATTGACCAGATCAGTATAGCGTTCACCAAGCCAATGCCCTGCCCGTCCGGGAGTAGCAAAGGCGCGGAAATAATGATGGCGACAAGAAGTGCCATTAAGCGTTGCGAGTTCATGCCGTCCGCCCCTTGCGACTAAACAATCCCTCCGGCCGGAGGATAAGAGTTCCAATCAACAGGATAAAGGTGAGAAAATCGACCCAACTCGGTGCATAGCTATACCCCAGCGCCCGCGTCATCCCGATCAACAGGGCCGCCATGACGGCCCCGCGAATATTGCCGAGACCGCCGATAATCACGACGATAAAACTGTCGATAATGATGTTAAAGCCCATCCCGAGCTCGATTGGAAACAGTGGACCCGCCGCTGCGCCGCCAAGGGCCGCGAGGCCCGCGCCGAAGGAGAAAACCCCTGTGCGGACCAATGAAACATTGATGCCGAGGGTCCGTGCCATTTCGGGATCGCCGCTGGCGGCACGAATGATCATGCCGTATCGACTGCGGTCAAGCATGAAAAACAGAGCCGCAGAAATAGCGGCACCGAAACCGATAATAAACAAGCGGTAACTCGGCACCGAGCTGCCGAACATCTCGATCGCGCCGGAAAACAGTTCCGGCGGATACATCTGCTTGTACTCAAGCCCCCAAATAATCCTCACAGCTTCATCCAACACCAGAATGAAGCCGAATGTCAGCAAGAGCTGATACACATGATCACGGTCATAAACCGGCCGAAGGGCAATACGCTCCATTAAGGCACCAACAATCGCCGCGATCATCGGTGCAACTGCCAATCCTACCCAGAAACTACCGGTGAGGTTCACCATCTGAAATGAGAGATATGCGCCAAGCATATATAACGAACCATGCGCAAAGTTAATTACCCGCAACATGCCAAAAATAAGGGTCAATCCCGCCGCCAACAAAAACAGCAGCATACCCATAGAAAGGCCTATCACAATGGTGGACATAACCGGATCACCTAACCTGCGATTAAAATAAGGGCGGCCGGTATTTGCTTGCGACCGCCCGGTCTTTTAAGTCAGCCTATTCTGCGCACTCGGGGAAGAGTGCTTCCGGCTGGAAGATGTTCGTGATCTTCATTCTCAGGTCAGGGTAAGGAGCTTCACCCTTTTCAACGACACCCCAAAGACCGACCTGCAGTGCCTGGTGATCACAGGCGCGCATTTCTTTTCGGCCTTCCACGGAATTTTCGCGAACACTTCCCTCAAAGGCTGTAACCCATTTTTCCCGATCCCAGGAACCTGTGCCGTCCACGATATCCAGAAACCAGCTCATGCCATCGAATGCTTCTCCGGCAAAGCTATCCGGCCATTCGTTGAATTTCGCGCGGTATGCCTCAACAAATGCCTTGTTGGCAGGGTTATCGACAGAATAGTGATACCGAACACCTGAGGCAGCACCCACGGCATCCGGCCCAACGGCAGCCGCAAGAACTTCATCCTGCAGGACGGGGCCAAACAAGGTCTTGGTCTTACCCAGGCCCGCCTGACCAGCCTGCTTCAGGAACGTAACGCCATCGCTGCCCGTAACAATAAGGACAACGCCATCGGCATCCGTCTTGGCGATTTTGTCAATAATAACTGAATAGTCACGATTTCCGAGTGGAGCAAAATCAACGCCTATAATCTCGATACCTGCTTCCTTGGCAGCAGCGCTGTAGGCTTCCAAGCCATCACGGGTGACAGCATAATCAGCGCCAACCGCGTAGATTTTCTTCAGACCCGCCGCCTTGGTGTATTCCATCGCCATACGGATTTCCATGCCAAGCGTGTTAGATGTCCGAAAGGTGTAATGATATCCGTTGGCGCGCGTGATTTTATCATCAGCGGAGATTGTAACCAGAAGCGGAATTTTACGTTGTTCCGTAATCCCCTGAAGGGCCGCAGTTGACGCTGAACTTGCCGCTCCGAAAATCATCTGTGCACC
The DNA here is from genome assembly GCA_006226265.1 of Alphaproteobacteria bacterium. GTDB lineage: Bacteria > Pseudomonadota > Alphaproteobacteria > Sneathiellales > Sneathiellaceae > Sneathiella. The sequence goes on from SBHH01000032.1 coordinate 4,105, forward strand.
GGAGGAAATCAAGCGCGTAGCTTTTTGCACGGCGGGCTGTGGCTTTGTTTCACTATCTTCCCAGGTTACCTCAACGGGCTTGCCGAGAACTTTTCCACCGCGCATTTCAATGGCGAGCTGAGCGCCCTGTTTCATACCTTTCCCGATAATCCCGTAGGGTCCGGAGAACGGTAGCACCGCGCCGATCTTGAATGCTTCCGGTTCATCCGCATACGCGGGAAATGCCCCGGCGCCTCCAATGAGCGCAGCACAAGCCGCACCTAAAATGGTGGATTTAACGATATTCATTATGCCTCCCTTTCGCTGGTGGTATTTTACCGAACCGTTTAATTTTTAAATTTTTGCGTGCGCCAAAATATCCGCACCACGCGCTCCCGAACGCTGATGCATTTATATAACAGGATGACTGTTTAAGTCAATTTATTTGTTATATGTATAAGCCTTGTTTTTTCAGGGCTCAATGATTACCAACGCCCGCCCACTATCAACAATTCCGCGACACATTTAACCTTGGCAAAAGTCTGGATTAGAAACAATATACACACATTCTTTCCGTACATAAAATATAACAAATACCTTGATCTAATAAGGTAAGCTGTTTATTAAATATTGGGTGATTTTACGGATCACGGCCAACAAAAAGCATGGCCGAATTTCAAGAAGGAAACGGACAATCCAAACAAGAAAATCAGTGTCAGGGATCGAAATTGGCAATGAAAATATTTCGCCTGATTAAGGTTATAAGCTGCTCAATCAACGCAAAGATTGATGGTCATAACGGTTTGTTTTCGGCGAGATCACTTTCGGACAATATGTGACTGATGTAATTGCAATACTAGGGAGAAACCGCCATGGAAGATTACGGAGTAGCATTGGTTACCGGCGCTGGTTCAGGGATCGGTCAAACGACGGCTATACTCCTTGCCGAAAAAGGAGCGCGAGTCGTCGTCACCGATATTTCCGAAGCAGGAATCTCGGAGACCATAAATAAAATTGAAGAAAAGGGCGGCATGGCCCTTGGCCAAAGACTGGATGTCTCCGACCCGGATGATATCGAGGCCGCTTTTGCAGCCGCAGAAAGCTGGGATAAATGCGTGGATGTGCTGGTGAATAATGCCGGGATTGTCAATATTCAATCATTCCTCGACTATACCGCCCGGGACTGGCAACAGGTAATGCTGGTCAACCTCACCGGCAGCTTCCTGTGCGCCCAGCGCGCTGCACGGGACATGGTGAAGCAATCCTATGGACGAATTATCAATATGGCTTCCGTCAGCGGTCTTCGGGCCGGTGTCGGACGGACAGCCTATGGGACATCGAAGGCGGCGATTATTGGTCTGACCCGCCAAATTGCTCTTGAGATGGGGCCTTATGGCATAACAGCAAATGCCGTTGCGCCCGGTCCAATAATGACTCCTCTCGTAGAAGCCAATTATACGGAAGAAACCATCTCCCGCCTGCTGCCGATGATCCCGGCAGGTCGTTTCGGAAGCTGCTCGGATATCGGCGATGCTGTTTGCTATCTGGCGAGTCCCAAAACCGGATACGTAAACGGTGAGATATTAACCGTTGATGGAGGGTATTTTTCTTCTGGAATGACACAAACAGGAAAGCTGGACATGACACGCGGCGAAAGCAAGTGATGTCATCCTCTACGAGAAACATGAACTTCTTAAAAGGGCTCTGCTCCCTGGCTGACAAAGCATACGGGGTTCAAAAAAGCCGCGCGGTCAGGATGGAATTCTCGTGAGAATAATAGTCATCACTTTTTTGCAGTTTAAT
>SBHH01000309.1 GCA_006226265.1 Alphaproteobacteria bacterium
AAACTGAAATAGGCCGCCATGAGCGAGACGCCGGAACAGGACCCGAAAAAAGAACCGCAGACCGAGGAGATGAAAGCCTATCGGGGCGGCTGGGCCGAGGATTTTCTGGTCGCGCTCATGTTCCTGACGCGCCTTCCGCTCCGCCCGTCCTTCCACTTCGATATGAAATCGCTCGGGAAAGCTTCGCGCGCCTTTCCGCTTGTGGGCGTCATCACCGGTGGCCTTGCGGGCACGCTTTTCCTTCTCTGTTATCTCGCGGGACTGCCGCCTCTCGTCTCCGCGCTTCTTGCGCTCGGCTCCCAAGTCCTGCTCACCGGTGCGCTTCATGAAGATGCGATCGGCGATGTGGCGGACGGGTTCGGCGGCGGCGCGGACCGGGAAAAAAAACTCGCCATCATGCGCGACAGCCGGGTCGGCAGCTATGCAGTGGTCGCGCTCATCCTGCTGATCGGAATCAAGGCGGCAACCATTGCCTCCTTTTCCGATCCGATCGGCATTTTCGCCATCCTGATCACAGCGGCGGCGATCAGCCGGGGGATGATGGTCTGGGTCATGTATCTCCTGCCGCCTGCCCGCGTTGACGGCCTCGGTCATGGCGCGGGACAGCCGGAACTGAACGCCCTTCTTCTCGCGACGCTCGTCATGATCCTGATCGCCATCGTCGCACTTGGCCCCATGGATGGCGCCGTCGCGCTTTTTGCAGGTATCCTTGGCGCGGGTGCCATGGGCCTCATTGCGCGGCGACAGATCGGCGGGCAAACCGGCGATGTGCTGGGTGCGGCCCAGCAAATCAGCGAGGTTTTCATCCTGCTCGCGCTTCTGATCGTCCGGGGCTGATCCTATTTTCCGCGAGGTTTTGCCCGTGCCGTCGGCTCGGCCTGCATTGGATCGTCGGGCCAGTAGTGTTTCGGATAGCGGCCCTTCATTTCCTTCTTCACTTCGGCATAGCTCGTCTGCCAGAAACGCCCCAGATCATCGGTGATTTGCATCGGCCGATGGGCGGGGGAGAGCAGATGCAGCGTGATGGCGACGCGCCCCAAGGCAAGGCGCGGCAGGCTCGACAGACCGAACATCTCCTGCAGGCGAACGGCGAGCACCGGGATTTCCGGATTGGCATAATCGATGCGGATATTGTTGCTGGTCGGCACCTGAAGGCTCGAAGGCGCTTCCCGCTCCAGCAGGGTGATTTGCGCGTGGGATAGCTGATTTCTCAGAAGGTCCCGAAGCTTCAGTTTCTGCAAGGCCGCGTGGCTCTCTATCCCCGGAAGATAAGGCGCGAGCCAGTCTTCAAGCCTTTCAAGAAGCGCCTTTTCCGAAAAATCAGGCCAGTCCTCCTCCGGCATATGGGCCTTCGCGAAGGCCAGCCGTTCCCGGAACCGTCGGGCATCGTCATCTTCGAGTAAACCGAGACCCTTTCTTCGCACAAGATCGAGGAGCGCCGCCGCGACAGCCGCCGCGTCCGGCTTTGCAATCCGCTCGCTTTCAAGGACGAGTGCACCGAGTTTCCGCTCTTTAAGGCCAATGACGCGGCCCTTCTTCTCATCCCAGAAGACGCGCCGCTGCCAGATGAGTTCCGCTTCAAAATACTGTTCGATCTCGTCATGGGAAATGGCGGCGGCAAGACGGATTTCCGCTTCCCGCCCTCGTCCGTCAAGATCGGCGGCGACAAGATAAGGTTCGCCTGAAAGCGGGTCGTGACGGACAAGCGCCGCGCCGCGCCCGTTCGACAGGCGATATTGCGTCTCGCTATTTTCGCGCTTCTCGGCGATCCGGTCGGGATAGGCGAAGGCGAGCAATATGCCCGCCATTGCGACGTCCTCCGCGCCCTCTCCCCCTTTAATCCCAAGGCGGGTTTTCAAGTCGCGGCTTGTCCGGCGAACATGGGCGACGGCACCGGATTTATCGCTCGACCAGAGCCTTAATAGCCGGTCCTTCAGGTTGCTGTTGGGGTTATCGCGGTCCCGGGGCAGGATGTCCCGCTCCGACAGGATCGCGGCGATGTCGCAAGCGAGCGCCTCCGCCTTCAATTCCTTTGCGCGGATCAGCATGGCGGCGAGACGCGAGGAGAGCGGCAGGCGCACCATCTCCCGCGCGCGCGCCGTGATTGCGCCTGCCGGATCGAGCGCGCCCAGGCTTTTGAGCAAGTCCCGCCCTTGCGCGACCGGGCCTGCGGGCGGCGGCGTGATCCAGTCGAGACTTTCCACATCCCGCGCGCCCCAGGCGGCAAGCTCCAGCACCAGCCCGGCTAGATCGGCGGAGGCGATTTCGGGCGGCGCAGCCTCGATCAGGCCACGATCTTCCGCCTGGGTCCAGAGACGATAGCAGATACCGGGGCCGAGGCGGCCCGCGCGGCCCCGCCGCTGATCGGCGGAGGCACGGGAAACCCGCCGGGTATCGAGGCGGGTCATCCCGCTGTTGGGATCGAAGACGGGATTGCGGGCAAGGCCTGCGTCAATAACGATTCGCACCCCTTCAATGGTGAGGCTCGTCTCCGCGATATCGGTCGAGAGGACAATTTTTCGCGCGCCGCTCGCGTCCGGTGTGATGGCGCGGTCCTGCTCGGACTGGCTGAGATTGCCATAGAGCGGCAGGATGAGCGCGTCTTTCAACGCGGGCGATTTCTTCAAACTCTCCATCACCCGGGTAATCTCGCCCGCGCCCGGCAGGAAGACGAGAATATCGCCCGCTTCCTCCGATACGGCGGTCTCAACGGCGCGGGCCACCGTCGCTTCAATCCGGCCCGCCGGTGGCCGATCGAGGAAACGCGTCTCGACCGGGAACTGCCGTCCCTCGCTCCGGACGACCGGCGGATTATCGAGATAAGTCGCGAGCGCCGCCATCTGCAAGGTCGCGGACATGACGAGAAGCTTCAGATCGTCGCGCAAGACATCCTGCACCTGCCGGATAAGGGCAAGGCCGAGATCGGTCTGCAGGCTTCGTTCATGAAACTCGTCGAAAATGACGATGGCGGTGTCGGCAAGCTCGGGATCCGACTGGATGCGGCGGGTCAGGATACCCTCCGTCACCACCTCGATCCGGGTCCGTGCCGAAACCTTGCTGTCCATGCGGACGCGATAGCCGACCGTCTCCCCCACCTCTTCGCCGAGCAGGGCAGCCATACGCCGGGCGGCGCTTCGGGCCGCAAGACGGCGGGGTTCCAGCATGACGATCTTTTTGCTCCCCGCAAGGCCCACCTCCAGCAAATAAAGCGGGATCAGGGTCGTCTTGCCCGCACCTGGCGCCGCCTCGACAATCAGGCTGTTGGCGGCTTCAAACTTCTCTTTAAGCTCCGGGAGAAGTCCGGCAACGGGAAGGCCGGTGGCGTTGAAATCAAGGCTCATGCGCGAAGCCCCTTCCCGGCAAAAGCGCGCGCCAGCATCGGGAAGAGCGTGAGCGCGGCAAGACCGGCAAAGCCCGCGCCCAGGACAATCTCCCCGCCGAAACGCGCGGTCGGCGGAAAGCCCGACAGCACGAAAATAAGGAAGCCCGCCGCCGTAATCCCGCTCGCCGTCAGGATGCCGGATTTCTGCGCGGTGAGTGCCGCCTGCCAGCTTCCCTGCCGCCGCCAGGAAAGCGCGAGATGAATGAGCGCATCGACCGCGATGCCAAAGGCGACATTGGCGGCCGGCGCGGAAATGATATCGACGGGCACTTTTGCAAGCCCCGCAAAACCCAGTACAACGACAGGGATCAGTGCGGCCGTCGCCGTCATGGCGAGCGTCACGGGAAAGGACCGGCTGACCCAGAAGGCAATGCCCGCAAAAAGGCAGAGAAGCGCCGCCGTCCCGCTCAGCAGGCTGGAGGAGACGAGCGTCGCCAGCTGCGCCTGCAGCGCATAAACCCCGCCGATGAGCACCGGCTTGAAGCCCGCCGCCGCGACTTTTTCCTCCAGCCGGGAGACGACCTCGGCGCGGGGAACATCGCGCCCCTCCTCCTTCATGCGGAGAAGGAAAAGGGTCTCCGTCCGGTCGTCATTCAGGAAATTTGCGGCGATCCGCTGATTATAATCAAGGGACAAGAGGCTGATAATCTCCCGCCAGGGAAGCAGAAAGGCGAGCGGGAAATCATTCGCCTCCGCCATCAGGGCGGGGAGCGAGAGAACCGTGCCGACAGAAGGATCGTCCCGAAGGCTCCGGTGCAGTTTCCACATGGCGTCATAGCCGACCGCATTATCGAGCCTGCCACCTTGAGTTCGCGCGACGACAAGCTTCAGGGGGCTGCTGCCGCCGTTTTGATCGATGAAGGAAAGTCCCTCCCGGAGCTCCGATCCTTCCCCGAAATAGGAAAGAAGCCCGGGGTCCGTATTGAGCCGGAAGAGTCCCGGCACGGCGAGCGCCGCAATAATGAGACAGCCGAAACCCATCATCAAACGCTGAACTCCGGGCTTTGACGTTGCCGGAGTGATATCACGCCTCCCCCTCGGCCTCGCGAACAGGAGGAAAACGGGATAAAGCGCGAGGCCGCAAAGAAGCGTCGCGAACGCGCCCGCCATGCCGCCCGCCCCGAGCTCCCTCAAGGGCTCTGCCGCCACGAGCAGAAGGCTTGCGAAACCCAGAAGCGTCGTCACCATGCACCAGAAGGCGGCGGGCAAGGTCTTGCGAATAGCCAACCGGACCCGCTCCATTTCGTTATCGGCCTCGGTCCGGTGCCAGTTGGCGGTCAGGTAAATCGCCTGACTTTGGGTCAGGACAAAGACGATGAGAATGAGATTGGCGCTTAAAATCCCGACGGGCAAGGCGAATAATTGTAAGAGAAGCAGGGTCAGGAAGACCGCCGTGATGCCGCATCCTGCCGCGGCAAAGGCGATCAGCGGAGAGCGAAAGACGGCATAGAGCACCCCGAGGAACAGGAGAAGCGCAAGGCCGGAGAAGAGCGCCATGTCATGGATCAGGTTGCGGCGAATCTGCTCGGCAATATAGGGCGTCCCGGAAATGCGGATGTGGAACTTTTCAGGGTTGTCGAACAGCTTCGCCGCTGTCTCCACCTCTTCGATCATATCCGATGCGCCCGCCCCGTCCACAAAGGCGAGGATCAGGCTCGCCTTGTCATCCCGGCTGATGAGGAGCGGCCGCCAGAAAGGGCTTTTCGCGGCGGCGCGCACATCCTCAGGGCCATTGGCCGCACTGATGACCCGGCTGATCCCCTTGATGCGCGCAAGGTCCTTTGTGAAGAGCGAAAGCTGCTCAAGATAGGGGGCCGCGTAGATATCATTGGAGGCAACGCTCAGAATCAGGAACTCATCCGCCGGAAATTCCTTATGGATGGCGGCTGAGCGGGCAAGCGCGGGATCGTTCGATCCGAAAAAGAAGTCGGGCGAGACTTTCGGATCGAGATGACCGAAGGCGATAAAGAGGCCGACAATCAAGGCCATAGCCCCAAGCGCGAGGGCGAGCAGCCGGTGGGTCGGATTTCGGAAATCAGCTTTCATGGCATTCCCGCCCCGAAATGAGCAGATTACGCTTGATCTTTACGGGAAGCCGTGCGAATTCAGGCGCAGAATTTCCGGATTTTCTGATATTAATTCCCGACATGATCACCGACATCGAAAAGCACTCCCTCGCCGCAATCCCGGCGATTGATACCGAGATTTTTGACGGCTGGCACATCCGCCTTGCCGGGAACCATACACGCCGCGCCAATTCGGTCAATGTTCTCAAGCGGGGCCATCTGCCGCTTGGCCAGAAAATTCCCCATTGCGAGGAGATTTATGCCGGAAACCGGCAGCCCTGCCACTTCCGCCTGACGCCGCTGGCGGAGCCGGAACTGGAACCGCTTCTGGAGGCGCGGGGCTATTGCCGCTCCGGCGAGACGGAGGTGCGCATCTGCCCGCTTCATACGGCGGAAGCGGTGCGTGAGACTGACGCCGTC
>SBHH01000262.1 GCA_006226265.1 Alphaproteobacteria bacterium
GAAGCTACTCAGGCCGCGCGGTCTTTTAACGAACGGGTCTCGCCGATTTTGAGGACGAAGGCATTATCGCCGCCATAGCCCTGATCGATGGCCGCCTGACGGAAACGGTCCGGCGCCTCGAACGGGGCTTCGGGGGTGAGCATGATCGTCCCCCAATGCATGCCGAGGGCGCGTTTCGCACCGATATCTCGGGCGATCTGCACCGCGTCTTCGGGGCTTGCATGGACCATTTTCATGATCTCGCGGGGCTCATAGGCACCGATCCCGACGATGGCGAGATCGAAGGGGCCTTCGCGGTTGCCGATTTCCCCGAACACCGGGCCATGGGCGGTATCGCCCGAAAACCAGATGTTCTCCTTCGCCGTGCGGATGCCGAAACTGGCCCAGAGCGTCTGCTTCTGGTCATGCAGCCCGCGGCCCGAGGAATGAACGGCGGGCAGGGTGGTGATGGTGAGGCCATCCTCCGACCAGTTTTCCCACCAGTCATGCTCCACCACCTTCTTGAAGCCGCGCTTCGTGAAAAAGGATTTGAGGCCGAGCGGGACGACAACCTGCGTCACATCCTTATGCGGATAACGGGCAAGGACGCGGGCATCGAGATGGTCGTAATGGTTATGGCTGACCAGCATGACATCGGCGCGGGGAAGCTCTTCGGGCTCCATCGCCGCGGGTACATAGCGTTTCGGACCGAAGCCCGCGGGCCCTGCGACCTCGGTGAGGTAAGGATCGGTCAGGATCACCTTGCCGCCGGTCCGGACGATAAAGGCCGCATGGCCGAGCCAGGTCACGCTTGGGTTGCCGCCCGCCTTGATCCCGGCGGCAACGGCGTCGGGGGCCAGTACATGGCCGTCGGGAATGTCGGGCACGGTCTTGTCCCGAAGCTGGCGGATGACAAAACGCAGAAACCGTCGCGGGCGAAACTGCCGGGTCGCGCTGCCTTCCGGATTGCGAAAGCCGCCGTTCGGGTCGTGATGATAGGGCCTGTCTGTCATAAGCGGGCCTCCTTGCCGGGCCTCGTTATACTATGCGCCCTGCCGTTCATCGAAGACGCAAGGGTGAAGAAGAGCATTCATACGAGATTGTTCTTTTTCGCCCGATTTCAATAGCCGGTCTTTTTTCAGATTGACGGTTCAGACGGATGACAAGAATAGCATTTCATGTCAGTCTTTAAAGAAAACGGGAGAAAAAAATGAACAAACTCGACGAATTCTACGACTGGGATGCCATCCTGGGCGGCCTCAACAAATACCTCCGTTTACGGGCGACGCCGATCGGGATGAAACTTTTCGAAACCAAAGAGGAAATGGAAAAAGTGGACCGCATCCGGCGGCCAAAATCCATTCATACAGCGGATCAGATCGTGGCGCAGGCCTGCCGTCTCGGCTGGACGGTCGGCGCGACGGCCGAGGATTTCGTCGGCGCGCAATGCGGCGCGGTCATGGGTCTTCGGCCGCAGGATGCGGAATGGCAAAGCGGCGATCGCTATGCCGGGGTCTGGTACGAAACACCAACCGATGCGGCGAACCATCAGGCCGCGATGACCGTCGTGCCGTCCGGCCAGTTCACGGCGATGGCGGTCTCTCCGCTATCTGCAAAACGGCTCAACCCGCCGGATATCTGCCTGATCTATGCGACGCCCGCGCAGATGATCCTGTTCATCAACGGCCTGCAGTGGGCGGGGTATAAAAAGCTCGATTTCTCGGTGGTGGGCGAATCGTCCTGCGCTGACAGCTGGGGCCGCGCCCTCTCGACCGGGGAGCCCAGCCTGTCGCTCCCCTGCTTCGCCGAGCGGCGCTATGGCGGCGTGCTGGAGGATGAGCTTCTGATGGCGATTCCGCCCGCCTATCTTCCGAAAGTGATCGAGGGGCTGGCCGCGCTTTCGAAAAACGGCTTGCGCTATCCGATCCCGCAATATGGCATCCAGAATGATGCGCGCGCGGGCCTCGGCCACAGCTATGGGAAATAGAATTCATATCAACGGTTTAAGGAAAAGGGGCGGGGTTTGTGTCGGGCAAACCCCAACATTTTGCCACAAAAAAGCCATTTTTCGTGTTGCATCCTGCTTCGTCCGGTATATAAAGCTTTCCGGATCAAATAATTTGTTGGTAATGGCCCGTGCCAGCCAAAATTCAATAAAAATTAGGGATGACGGGGGTATGTTCGTTCATGGCCATGAGGACGTTTGAGCAAATTGACTGGGTGACCGAGGACGCTAGAATGTTCGCTCATTATTGGCGTAGCTTATGTGATGAAGGGCCTGTACCGCATCGCCGCCGTTTCGATCCGATGAAAGTCGTATCCTTGCTGCCGTGCATTGCCCTGTATGACGTCGTTTCCAAAAACGAGATCATCTGCCGTCTTGCCGGGACAGAGCTTGTCGAACGGTTCGGCTTTGAACTGACCGGGATGAATTTTCTCGATATCTGGCAGCTTGAGGGTCGCGAAGAAACCGGCGCGATCATGAATGCCATGGTCACCACACCCTGCGGCCTGATTGTCGAGCTTGCCGGAACTTCGGAAAGCGGCCAGGTTTCCAAGAGTCTCGCCGTCGGCTTTCCGCTGCTGGACGGGGAGGGGGAGTGCAACCGTCTCGTATTCTATAGTACCGGTTTTGATCCCAAGGATGCGCGGATTGCCCGTGAAGACAAAATCCGGTCGGTCACGGTGAACCGCAGCAGCCTGATTGACATCACGTCCTGAAAACAGGATCAGAATCCGTCGAGATTTCTCTGCATCAGTTCGAAAAAGCGGGCGGCATGCAGACCATCGACCAGCGCATGATGGGCCTGCAGATTGACGGCCATCTCCCGCCTTCCGTCCCGCTCCACGATCTTGCCCCAGACGATGCGCGGAATGCAATCGTCGGCGCTTGCAACCGGTTGCTGTGCACCTGTGAAATCAAGCCAGGGCATGCAGCTTGAATAAATCCAGTGATCGCTTTCCGTGGTATTTTCTGTCAGTTCATCGATGGCTGTTGCGGTGGCAATGGCCTCCCGCATCGCCGCCTCGAAGCTTTTCCGATCTTGTGAATAGAGTGTTTCGCAAAACCCGAACCGGTCGCCGGACAGCGGTACGGTGTAGGAAGCATGTATGCGTTCATGCTCGATAATCCGTCTGTCCCGGAACCGGATACGCATCTCGGGAATATCGTTGGCGGCTTTAAGCGCGGCATAGAGAACGCCCGCGAAAAGCGAGCCGTTCTCCGCCTTGACCGCCGCATGAAAGGCCGTCACGTCGACGCGTGCCGTCAGGCTCATATGCGGCATGGCGGCGGCGCGGAACAGCTCGTAATGGGCCCGGCGCGGCCAGCCGGCCGGGTCGATTTCCTTTTCCATGGAGGCTCAGGCCTTCTCGCGGCTCATCAGTTCCTTCGGCACGATATAATGCACAAGACGCCCGCGCGTCTCAAGCTTGATCCATCTGTCGATATCGAACTCGATATGTGCAAGGCCCGCTGTCGGGTATTTTCGCTCGATTGCCGCATAGCCCGGATGGCTGTCCGGCTTCGCGAGGGCGAGGGCCATATGCTGCAACGTCGGGTTATGGCCGATCACCATGACATGCGCGGGCTCGGAAAGAGTTTGGAGATAGGCGATAATGCCATCGCCGAGCCCCGCCGAATAAATCGCATGTTCCAGCCGGATTTCCGGCTTTCCCTTAAAAAAGGGGCGGATATGGGCGAGGGTCTCGCGGGTCCGCCGGGCGGGCGAGCAGAGGATGAGATCGGGAGAGAGTGTGTTGTCCGCAATGAAACTGCCGATTTTCAAAGCCGCTTTATGGCCGCGCGGCGCGAGCGGCCGGTCGATATCCGCCGCCGCCGAATCGGTCCAGCTCGACTTCGCGTGGCGGAGCAATGTGAGTTTGCGCAAAATTCTGATCCCTGCTGTTTGATCGCTGCCTGCGATTTATCAGCCGGCCATGCCATTATTATGACAGCCGCCTGTTCTTTTTGAGATGGTTCCGCAGGGTCAGCTTTCAAGCCCGAGCCTTTTATGCCAGTCGGCAATGGATTCGTCCGGATAGCCGTCAAAGCATTTGTCTCTTGCGCCCGCATCAACCGGCACCCAGGCCTTTTTCGATCCCAGCATGAGATGGGTGCGTTCCGGCGTGGCGGGAAGCTCCGTATCGATGGCGGAGGCGAAGGGGTGGATCAGATCGGGCCAGCGCGGATCATAAAGCCAGAGGCCGCTGCCGCAGATCTTGCAGAAATGCCGCCGGGCGGGGCTTTGATGCGTTGCTCCCGTCTCGTCGGCGAGGGCCGCCTGATAGACGGAGATATTCTCCTCCCCCTCGATTTTGAGGCTCGCCGCCTCGCCGCCGAGATTGATGGCGAAGCCGCCAGCCCCCATCGTCTTGCGGCAGACGGAGCAGTAGCAATAGTTGAAGGGATAGGGATGGGACGAGGAAAGCGAAAAATGCACCGCCCCGCAGTGGCAGGAGCCGTCAAGCTGCATGGCTAGTCTCCTTCCGGTTCCGGCATCATCTCGGCCGGATAGCTTGGATGCTGCGGCAGGCCGTCGGTAATCGCGTAATAGGGTTTCTTGTCGGCGACGAAAATATGGCTGACCGCCTTCAGATCGCTGCAATCATCGAGGGAGCCGGCGAGAATGCCCATGCGCTCCCCGCCCTTCAGCCGCCAGAGCATGTTCGCGCCGCAAGTACCACAGAAGCCACGATCCGCCCATTCCGATGATTTGTACCATTTAAGGCCGCGGTCTTCGGTCAGGCGGAAATTTTCAAGCGGTGCGGCGGTGGCGGCGAAATGATGCCCGCTCGATTTCTGGCACTGGCTGCAATGGCAATAGACAATATCGCGAAGCGGGCCGGTTACGTCATAGGCGACGGCGCCGCACAGGCAACTGCCGTGATAGACTTTGTCTGATGTGCTCATATACGGGGCCTTTCGTCAGTTTGAATAGGTTTCGGACAGAAATGCCCAGAGTTCCTTCGCCGGGATCGCCGCACCGATCAGCATGACGCCGCCGCCGGCAATCCGGTTCATCCAGCGGCCATCCCCGGCCTTTGATCGGAACAGGCTCGCGATACTGCCCGCGAACAGGCCGACGCTTGCCATCACCACAAGGGCGGAAAGCTGGAACAGGACCCCGAAGAAAATGAACTGTGCTGTCACATGGCCCTTCGTTGCATCGATGAATTGCGGCAGGAAGGCGAGGAAGAAAAGCGCGACCTTCGGGTTCATGATATTCATCAGAACCGTCTGCCGGTAGATATGCGAAAGCGTGAAGCGGGGCGTGGCCGCCGCTTCCTCCATCTTCACAGGGCCGCTTTTCGCGATTTGCCAGCCGACATAGAGGATATAGGCCGCGCCCGCATATTTCACCATCGCAAACAGAACGGGGGAGGAGGCGAGCACCGCCGACAGGCCGAGGGCGGCGAGCGTGATATGCACGAAAATGCCTGTAATCAGGCCGAGTGCCGCAACAAGCCCTGCACGCCATCCTTGTGCCAGACCGCGCATTGCGACATAGACAATATCCGGCCCCGGGGCGAGGGTCAGCAGCAATGCGCTCAGGATAAATGTGAAAATGAGGGCCGAATCCGGGATCATAAGAAACTCCTTATGTGGCGTAGTTTATCAATTAAAACAGGGCCGGTCGCGCAATAAAATGACTTTTGAAGCCTTGAAAACATATCAGTCATCACAAATATTTGAAGAGGCCGAGATATTTCTTGCTAAGGGAGAAATTATCAATTACGCGGTGCACTCAGGAATCCATCATTTTCTTTCGTTCGATTGACGGGAGGGGGATTTCGAAGGTTAATTTGACGCTGCTATGGGACACTTCGTCAGCAGAAT
>SBHH01000109.1 GCA_006226265.1 Alphaproteobacteria bacterium
CTGGAGCTCCTTTCGCCAGTATATTCATTGGAACATCATCAGGAGCCGCAATTTTCCTTATATATCTGGAAACCGGTCTTGTAGGTGGATTCACCTTCGTATTTCCGAATGAGGGAAGTATACGTGTCCAGCACTTTCCCCGCATCGACATTCGCTGCCTTGGATGCCCATTTGATCCAGGCTTCCTTGATCGGCTTGAAGGCAATCTCACGGACTTTGGCTGCCGCCTCATCGGAGAACAGGTTAATCTTGATTTTACCCTTCGAAACGATCTGGCAGAGTTTCATGGCCGCCTTACGCACTTCTTCGGCATGCAATTGATCAAACCGTGCGGCCGCTTCTGCCGAGACGTCCGAAATCAACTTCTGATCTGCCGGGCTCAAGCTTTTCCAGCGATCCAGATTCATTGCCAGCATATTAGCCGCATAAACCCCCATCCGGCCGCCGTCAGAACCATATTTCGCTATTTCCGGCAAGCCGCTTTTGATCGCAGAGTCGAACGGCGCGGAAGTCATGGCGTCGACAACGCCGCGCCCCATGCCTTCGACTGCCTCCGGAAACGGGACGGAAACAGTTGTTGCACCCAGGGCCGTCACCGCATCCGAGATTGCAAGTACCGCCCGGATTTTAAGCCCGTTGTAGTCGGCCGCCTTGGTAATCGGAACCCGTGACCAGATTGAGTTTTCTGCATATCCGCGTGTATAGAGAAGCTTTGCATTGCGGCCTTCATATTCTTTCCGCAAATCCGCGTCGGTATCATAGAGCTCCCCAAATGCCTTGGTAACCGCGTCTGCCTTTTCCGTGATAAAGGGAAGGGTCACATTGGAAAGCGGATAATCATTGCGGTTATAAGCGCTTGGCACACCCGCTACGATGTCTGCCGCACCGCGTGCAAGTCCCGGGAACAGATCCGCCGCCTTCAAAAGCGAACCGCTGAAATAGCGTTCAAAGGTGATCTCTCCCTTGCTGCGTTTCTCGACTTCATCCATAAACCAGATATCCGCCTGCGACGTGGTGTATCCTTCCGAGACATATGTTGCGAAGGTCAGCGTTACCTTTGCCTCGACCGTCACCGGCGCGGCGGCCGCGATTACACCCGCCAAACCAAGCGCAGCAAACATCATTTTTGGCTTCTGCATTTACGTTTCTCCCTTTCGTTATTTTTATACGGACGCAACCATGCCGGCCGTTGCCTGAACGCATGCTCAGCTTCCTCTCCACCAAACAGGTTGATTATTCCATATTAATACGCGTATAGTCAACAGATGAAATATGTGTTCATGGAATGAACTAATTTTCTTCCGGAGTCGCATATTCGAGAAAAATTAAAAACAAGCATTTCAGGAGACCCGCATGGTCAATAAAAAGAATAGCGCCTGCATCGTCGGCATTGGTCAAAGCGCCTATCAAAGATGGGGCACCGTCACGGACCAGAGCGAATTCAGCCTTGCCTGCACGGCAATCATGGCCGCCGCGGAAGACGCCGGCCTGCCGCTTGATGAGATTGACGGCTTTTCTGCGCATTCCGATGACCGTAATGATCCCGCCCGACTTTCTGTTACTCTCGGAATCAAACAGCTGCGCCTTGCAACGATGGTCTGGGGCGGCGGCGGCGGCGGAGCGAGCGCGTCTCTCTCGAACGCCGTTGCGGCGGTGGAGAACGGATCGGCCAATTATGTTGTCGTCCTGCGGGGACTCTGTCAGGGTCAACAATTCCGGTATGGGCAATTCCATGAATGGAGCGCGCATCAGAAATTCGCCTCCCCTTATGGTCTCTTCTCCCCTCCGGCTCAGGCGGCCCTTGTGTTTCAGCGTTACAAGCATCTTTATAACCTGGCCGAGGAAGATCTTGCTAGAGTTCCCCTTGCCTGCCGCGCCAATGCCAATCGCAATCCGAATGCGGTGATGTATGAACGCCCTCTCGATCTTGAAACCTATCTCGCCGGACGGATGATTGCCGAACCCTACCGAGTTTATGACTGCTGCCTGGAGACGGACGGTGCCTGCGCCCTGATTGTCACGACGCAGGAACGGGCGCGAAACCTTCGCCGTGCCCCCGTCCACGTCCTTGCGGTTGGACAAGGAGGGGATGGACGCTGGGGAACCGGGAACTTCGGCAACTTCAACATGCCGGAGGAGATTTTCTCGATCGGCAACCAGCAGCGCCTGGCCAACGAGCTGTTTGAGCGCGCGGGCGTCACGCGTGACGATGTTGACGTCGCGCAAATTTACGATGCTTTCAGCGGCAGCGTTCTGACGACGCTTGAAGCTTTCGGCTTCTGCGGAGAGGGTGAAGCTGGCCTCTTCGCCCGCGAAGGCAATCTTGACTGGCCGAACGGCGGCCTCCCCATCAATACCGCGGGGGGCCTCCTGTCCGAAGCATATGTGCATGGCCTCAACCTTCTGGTTGAAGGTGTCCGCCAGATCAGGGGAGAATCGACATCGCAGGTCAATGGCGCGGAAATCTGTCTGGTGACGGCCGCCGCAGTCACGCCGACCAGCGCGACATTGCTTGGAAAAGAGGCGAACTGACAAAAGCAGCTGCAACAATAAAAAACGGAGGGAAGAACATGCGGTATGACATCATAATCAGATCCGGAACCATCGTTGACGGGCTTGGCGGCGCCCCCTATCAGGCGGATGTCGCCATACTCGATGGCCGGATTGCCAAGATCGGCCGGATAGAGGCGAATGCAGACGAAGAAATCGATGCGACCGGTATGGTCGTGACGCCGGGCTTTGTCGATATTCACACCCATTACGATGCGCAAGTGACATGGGCAAACCGCCTCATCCCCTCCTCAAGTCACGGGGTCACCACAGTTGTAATGGGGAATTGCGGGGTCGGCTTCGCCCCTTGCCGACCGGAAGATCATGACAAGCTGATTCGTCTGATGGAAGGGGTGGAGGATATTCCCGGCGTCGTCATGGCAGAAGGCCTGCCCTGGAAATGGGAAAGCTTTTCGGAATATCTCGATTTTCTGGAGGCGCGCGAATATGACGTCGATGTCGGCGCCTATATTCCCCATGCACCTCTCAGGGTATATGCCATGGGCACGCGCGGCCTGAACCGGGAACCGGCAAATGCAGCGGATCTTGAGCGGATGTCAAGACTGGTTTCAGAAGCCATGAAGGCGGGCGCCCTCGGCTTTTCTACCTCTCGCAGCCTCAATCACCGTTCAAGCGACCAGCAATTGATGCCCGGCATCTCGGCATCGGAAAGCGAACTGATCGCCATTGCCAAGGGTGTCCATCAGGCGGGAGACGGCCTCCTGCAGTATATTATCGAGTTCAGCGATCCCGAGACGGATTTTGCCATGTTGCGACGGATCGCGGAGCAATCGGGCGTTCCCATGACCTTTTCGCTGTCCCAACGGCCCAATACACCGGATGCATGGCGGACGATCCTTCACCTCGCGGAAGGCGCGAATAAAGACGGCATTCCCATCAAGCCGCAGGTCTACTGCCGACCGATCGGGTTGCTGCTGGGCCTTCACCTGCATTATAACTTCTTCTCCTTTTCGCCGAGCTATATCGCGATCGAGGAACTGCCCCTGAAAGAAAAGCTTGCCCGAATGCGCGATCCCGAAACGCGCGCCCGGATAATTTCCGAATTCCCCGCCGAGGTTGCCGATTCCGTGATCAGCCGCTCCCTTACCGATCTAGCCAATATCTATCTGATGGCGGAAGATTTCGATTATGCCCCGCAGGAGGCGGACAGCCTCGCCACCCTCGCCCGCGAGAGAGGTCTCTCACTTGCCGAACTTGCCTATGACATGCTGATCGAAAATGAGGGCAGGAATGTCTTCTACGCCCCTGCCTTGAATTATGCGGAGAAAAATCTTAATGCCGTTGCACAAATGCTCCGGCATCCCGATAGCCTGTTCGGTCTCGGAGATGGCGGTGCCCATGTTGGCATCATCTGCGATGCGAGCGGACCAACCTTCATGCTTCAACATTGGGCAAAGGATGAGGGGGCGAACGGCATTCCGCTCCCGGACATCATCAAATCTCTTACGTCCGACAATGCAAAGGCAATGAATTTGCGGGATCGCGGCATCCTCGCCCCAAATTACCGCGCCGATATCAATATCATCAGCCGCGACCAGTTAAAACTGCACCGTCCGGAAATGCAATATGATCTCCCCCTTGGAAGCGGTCGGCTGGTGCAACGGGCGGAAGGATATGTCGCAACCATCGTTGCGGGCGAAATCACTTACCGAAACGGAGAGCCGACAGGGCGCCTGCCCGGCAGACTGGTGCGCGGTGCCCAACAGATGCCTGATCAAATCAACACACAAGCTGTCTGAAAAAAACGCCTCAATCGTGAATGTGTCAGATACAAATTAATAAAAGCCGACAGGAACGGAAAAAATGAAAGCATTGCTGATAGGCGGCACCGGACCCACCGGCCGCTTTCTTATACAAGGGCTGCTGGAAAGAGGCTATGAAGTTGCCATGCTCAATCGCGGCGGGCGCGATGACAGTCATATTCCGGCCGAAGTTGAGCGGATCAAGGCGGACCCGCACTTCAGGGAATCGCTTGCGCCCGCATTGAACGGACGGCAGTTCGATCTGGTCATCGCCGCCTATGGCCGGATAAAAATCATTTCCGACGTAGTCGCACCGCTAACCCGGCAATTAATTACAATCGGCGGCATGGCGCTCTTCCGCGGCTTTGCCGAGCCGAAATCCGTCTTTCCCACCGGTTGCACTGTTCCGCTCAGCGAGACAACCCCGTTGCTGCGATCAGCGGTCGACCATGCTTTCGGCTTCAAGATGCTTGAAGCCGAGCGGCATGTCATGTCGCATCATGGAAAAGACTGCAATGTAAGTCATTTCCGTTATCCCCTGATCTATGGACAGGGACAGGTAGCGCCCATCCGCTTCTGGTGGTTCATCCAGCGTTGCCTTGACGAACGGCGGCGCGTGGCGCTTCCGGACGGCGGACTGACCCTCATCAGCCGCGGATACGCGGGAAACATGGCTCATGCCGTTCTTCTCGGGGTCGATAAACCCGAACAGGCCGCGGGCAAAATCTATAACTGCGCGGATCAACGTCAGTTCACGCTCGCCCAGCTTGGGCAAGTACTTTTTGACGCGATGAAGAAAGAGATAGAGATCGTTTCCCTGCCCGATTCCGTTGCCTCGCATGCAAGGATCCTGCAGGTCTTCAACGACGAAGATTACCACCGGATGTTTGATATTTTCCCGCTTCAGCACGATCTTGGCTATCGGGACCCCGTTGATCCGATTGAAGGTTTACGCCAGACGGTTCGCTGGTTTCTGGAAAATCCACCCGCGGATGACATTGTTGCCAAGGTGCGCGCCCAATATCCCGTCGAAGACGCCTTGATCGCCCTTCAAGATGAGGTTATCGAAAAGATGGCAAAGCTGTATCATAAAGAGCCAGAATATGTTCATGAATATGCGCATCCCAAGAAAATGGGAGAAGCACGAGATCATCGTGGCCGTTAAGTTACCTCTTTGAGGGGCCTTGGCGGACCGTAAGTCCCGTTTCAACGCGGCTCAAATGATTCTCTTCTGATAATGCCAGTTAATCGATTATCCGGATAGCAGTCTCGGCAAGGCTACGGGCGAAATCACCAGCTTGATGAGCACTTTCGCTGGAGGCATTGCCCTCAACCGCACGCTTTTTAACGCCTTGCAGGATGGCCGTCAGGCGGAAGAAGCAGAAGGCAAGGTAGAAGGTCCAGTTTTCAATCCCATCGATGCCCATCAGACGGCAATATGTCTCGATATATTCCTGCTCCCCCGGAATGTTGAGCGCCTGGCAATCGATATGGA
>SBHH01000159.1 GCA_006226265.1 Alphaproteobacteria bacterium
TGAATATACCGAAAAGTATCAGAAGTATGCTGGGGGGAATCAGGGCCCCAAGCGTGCCGCCGGCAGCAACGGCCCCCGTGGCAAGCGTCGGGGCATAGTTGTATTTGAGCATTTGCGGGATTGCAATTCTTCCCATCGCCGCCGCACAGGCCACGCTGGAGCCTGAAACAGCGGCAAAGCCTGAACAGCCCAGCACAGCCGCAACGGCAAGTCCTCCGGGAAGACGCGAAAGCCATAGGCGTGCTGCTGCGAACAGGCCTGTTGTCAGCCCTCCATGATGTCCCATATATCCCATAAGCAGAAACATCGGGATAGCTGAAAGCGTCCATTTGGCTGCGAAGTCATATGGAACAACCGATAAAATCCCCCAAGCTTGCGCGGGACCGAGAATCAGACTGATACCGACAAAAGGGACACAAATCAGCGCGATGGCGATGGGAACTCTGAGCAGCAGCAAGCCCATCACGGCTAAAATACTGAAAAGCCCTATAATTTCGCTTTCCACGACTTCATTCCCCTCCCCACAGATTTTTCAGTCATTTCGGATTAGAGGCCCTGATTGAGGGCTCTGGACTCGACATCTTCCGGTCCTGATAGAATATGACTTACGATTACAAGCGCCAGCAGCCCGAAGCTTACCGGTAAAATGAAGTAGGCGGGCCAGGTTGTGAAATTGATCTCCTGCTCAAACACGAATGCACCAGTGGTCATCTTCTTGATTGCGGCCTGCCATAAACTTACAACTATGCACAGAGACACGATCAGGCTCAGGACCCAGGAGAAATACATTGTCCAGTTTTTTGCCTTGCGCGGCATGAGCTGATAGGCAATCTCGACGGTGATGTTGTCGCCGCGTTTTTCCGCCAGGGCAAGCGGCAGGAAAACGACTGCTATCATGTAGTAATTTGTAACAATGACGGAGTTGCCGGGTATCGGCTTATCCAGAAGGTTACTTAAAAGCACATCACCAACAATCTGGACCATGAGCAGTATTAAAATTACCCCCGCGACGATCGTCGCGGCGGTAACAAGCCTGGAAACGGCTTTATTCAGGATACCAGTCATCGGTATCAATTGAAGAGCGAAAGGTCGACCTTGGAGAAAACCTCGTCATAATAGAGTTTTCCCAAGGCTTCAGGATCCTTATAATCGATGGTCTTGACCAGCTTTTCCCATTTTTCGTTCAGTTTCAGGAAGCGGTCTTTGCGTTTCTCGGCGTCCGCAATTCCGGACTTTTCCTTGGCGTTCTTAACAATCAATGCAATATCTTTGGCGCGAAATTCATCGCTCTTCGCCTGGATATCCGCCTTGGGTTTAATGATTTCAACCCCGTATTGGCCCGGGGAACTTTCCAGAACCAGGAGATTTGAAGCCTGGTACTTGGCTGTTGCTGTCGCATCGCCATAGGCGACTGCTTTCAGATATGCCCGCTTGTCCTCTTCCGACAGGCTCTTCCAGAGATCAAGATTGGTGCTGAAAAGGGAATTTCCTAACCCCAGTCCAATGGGAAGATCGAGAAGATAGTCCGTTACCTCGCCCATGGAAAGATTGATAATGGTATAGGGGGTATGAGTAGATCCGTCGAGAACGCCCTGGCTCATCGCGCTATATACATCGTTTGACGAGATCACCGAGGCAGAACCGCCCATTTCAGCAACCCAGCGGCCAAAAGTTCCGAAGCCTCTGATTTTCTTGCCTTTGATGCTTTCCAGTGAATCAATACGGGGTTTTGAATACAAATAGTAGGGGCCAATGGCCATCGTTCCCGTGAATGCCTGATTCTGGGCTTTGAATTCATCAATACAGGCCTTGCATGACATGTAATATTCGTTCAATGCCCCTGTCGCAGCGTAAGGGTTGGAGCTTGCCGTCGCCAAGTCCGCAATGAAGTTCACCTGGGGATATTCAGCCCGGAAATACGGAGCAACTACGAAACCCACGTCGCCCAGCCCTTCGCTGAGCGCTCCGTTGGTTTCCTTGTAGCCGAATAGATTGCCCACATAAACCTTGGCAGTGTAGCGGCCTTCTGTTTCTTTACTCAGCACATCCGCAAAACGTCTCGCCCCCTCGGACAATCCTGATTCACTGCCTCCAAATACGTATTTTAATTCTTTCGCATCCGCCGCTGTCCCGATGCCCGCGGCTATCGCCACGCTGAAGGCCAGAGAAATATATTTTGACGCTTTCATGATGATTTTCCTCCCTCATCAATTTTATTATTATGCTTGTGCCGCCCATTTGTCCGTTGACGTAAATCGGACCGGCAATTTTCGTCTCTTTTTTATTTTACCTTTCCCGCATGTTATCCACCGTCCTGCATTTATGTCAATATTAATTGGTCACACTAACAATTTAATTTTGTATTCCGCCCGTCGCGTTTTTTTCAGATCGGTTCTCAGATGGTGGTTGGCCCGTTTTGACAGATATGTTCCGTGCCCGGCTTTATATCGGTGCGATGGCCCGGAATTTCGGCGGCTGGCGGGACGGTCGCCGGGCCGGCGCGCGGGCCAGAACATCGATAATTCGGGAGCGGGTTTCCGATGGTTCGATAAGTTCATCGATGCCAAAGCCTTCGGCCGCCTTGATCGGATCGATCTCGGCACGTATTTCGTCGATTAGTTCCTGCCGCCGGGCCGCCGGATCGGGCGCGTTCAGATAAAGTCTGGAGTAGGCCACATCAACCGATCCCTCAACCGACATCGCGCATATCTCGGCCGTGGGCCAAATGAAACTTGCGTCTGCATCGAAGCTCCGTCCCCCCGCCATGGCGACATAACCCAGTCCATAGCCCTTGCGTAAAACGATGGAAATTCGGGGAACAGTCGCATGGCCGAGTTCAAACAGCATCTTCGCGCTTCGCCGGCCCAGGTTCGTATCTTCCGCCGGGCTCCCGATCGACATGCCGGGAATATCCACCAGATAGATAAGTGGCAAACCATAGGCGTCACACAAGGCAATAAAACGTGCAGCCTTCTCGCAGGCATCGGCATTGAGCATTCCGCTGAGATGAAGTGGCTGGTTGGCAATGAAACCCACCGGTCGGCCCTCAATCCGCGCTAGTGAGGTCAGGATGTTCTTGGCAAAACCCGGCTTGATTTCGAACACGCTCTCTTTATCCGATATGACCTTTATCACCTGGCGCATGTCATACGATTTTCGCGTATTCGCAGACACGATCTTTTCCAGATCGGATTGATCCCCACCGGGGCCGTCCGGGGTCAGAATTCTGGCAGCACATCGTGCGTTGGACGGCAGATATGACAGGAAGCCTTTCATGGTATCCAGAACTTCCTCTTCACTGTCCAGTCCGAGGTCGGCCAGCCCATTGCGATCCACCTGACGTTGGGCACCGCCCAGATCATCAGCCTCTATTATCTCGCCTGTGCCTGCTTTAACCAGAGACGGTCCCGCCAACCCCATCGTTGATTTGCCTCTCACCATGAGTACGAGATCCGCCATTGCGCTGAAATTGGTGTTTGCTGCGAAACCGAAACCCAGAACTGCCGATACAATAGGCACCCAGCCTGTCATACGGGCAAAGGTTGCGAATAATTCTCTTGAGCGTGCGTAGGAACGGGAATTTTGTCCATCCTGAATACGGTGGCCGCCGCCGTCGAGCAACATGACAAGGGGGCATCCGTTTTTTTCGGCAAGCTGTATAATCCGGAGCATTTTTTCGCTTCCGAGATGCCCGGCACTTCCGCCATATACTGTAAAATCCTGCGAAACCACCATTACCGGGCGGCCATCGATCCGGGCTGATCCGGCAACAATGCCGTCGGCGGGCGCCGGGCGCGTCAGGGCGGGATTTCGAATTAGACTGCCGATTTCCTTGAAGCTGTCTGCGTCGCACAGATAATCGATCCTCTCGCGCGCGGTGAGAGAACCGCGCTTGTGCTGGCGGGCAACCGCGTCGAGACGCTCTGCATCCAGAACTGCCGATTTTGCCGACCGTGCCAGACTGATCGCTATTTCGGTACTGTCGTCCAGTGCCTTCCTATTGTTTTCTTCGCTATCCATCCCTTCGAATTCGGCGGGCTCGAAGAAATAAAGAGATTGGCCAGGCTCCACCGTTGTTTTCTCGGCTACCGGGATCATACGTACGATACCTGAATGCTCGGCGGTCACAATATGCTCCATTTTCATGGCTTCTATGACGGCCACCTGGCGTCCCTTGGCAACCGTTTCGCCCTCCTTAATCAGCATTTCAACGAGCAAACCGCCAATTTGTGCAGCAGCAGCCATGGTTCCGGGCGGCGCACTTATATCATGCGAATGCGCGGCCTCCACCGATGCATCCGGCAAATTGTCAGGGCAGTAAAGCCGGGGATGTTCTTTGCCGGCTTCAACGATCACTTTGGCATTGCGCTCGACAAGTCCGGTATCCAGCCGCCCTTCCCTTACCTCGGGTAATCGCAGCAAGCTTTGCAGAAAACTCAAATTGGTCTCTATGCCGTCGATGCGGAATTCCGACAAAGACCGATATCCCCGCAATAATGCATCGCTCAGTTTCCCCGAGGGTGCAAAGGCAATGACTTTGGCGAGAAGGGAATCGAACGCGGATGTCGTCTGATATCCG
Organism: Alphaproteobacteria bacterium; assembly: GCA_006226265.1. Classification (GTDB taxonomy): domain Bacteria; phylum Pseudomonadota; class Alphaproteobacteria; order Sneathiellales; family Sneathiellaceae; genus Sneathiella. Next base: position 4,580 of record SBHH01000159.1, read on the forward strand.
GCATATCCGAAGCTTTCAATACGTATGCCGGCGCCGCCGGGCGGACCAAACGCAAGCAGTGTCCCGCCTGTGGGCAGCGCCCCGCCGTCAGCTGCTATTCTCTCCATATTAACCCGCATTTGCAGCGCCATGCCGCGCGGACGTCCGATGCTTTCCTGCGTCAGGCCCATGGAAGACAGACTTTGTCCCTTGGCAAGCCTGATCTGTGTTTGCACCAGGTCGATCCCCATCACTTCTTCGGTAACGGTATGCTCCACCTGCAATCGCGGATTTGCTTCCATAAAGACAAATCGTCCCGATGACTCATCCGGATCAACGAGAAATTCCATGGTACAGAGCGTATGTACCTTTGCGGCGCTTGCGAGTTTAACTGCGGCGGCTGCAATCTGATCGCGGAGTGCAGGATCCAGATGAGGTGCGGGCGCGAATTCAATTAATTTTTGCTGACGGCGTTGAAGACTGCATTCCCGTTCGAATAAATGGATGACATTTCCGTCCGTGTCTCCCGCTATCTGTATCTCCACATGACGTGCGGGGCGGATAAGCTCTTCTATATAAAGGGCGCTGGAGCCAAACGCCGCCTTTGCTTCCGATCCGGCCCGCGCGAAGGCTTCTTCCAGATCCGGAATTTTTTCGACAATACGCATGCCGCGGCCGCCGCCGCCGGCCAGGGCCTTGATCATCGCCGGCCGACCGTTGAACCCCTCCATAATTTGCCTGGCTTCCTCCAGACTGGTTTCACCGAGGCTTCCTGCGGCAAGAGGTATCCCCGTTTCGCTTGCCAGATTCCGCGCCCTGCCCTTATCTCCCAGCAACGCCAGCGTTTCAGCGGAAGGACCAATGAATGTCAGGTTTGCCTCGGTACAGCGCCTTGCGAAGTCGGTACTCTCAGACAGAAAGCCGTAGCCGGGATGTATGGCATCGCAGCCCTCCTTGAGAGCTGCCTCGATCATTGCTTCAACATCGAGATATGCGGCGGCCCCCCGGCCCGACAAAGCGATTGCCCGGTCTGCCTGGCGCAGATGCAGCGAGGCCGTGTCCTCGGGCGCGTAGACCGCCACCGTATCAATTCCCATTTCCCCCGCTGCTCGGGCGATCCGGATGGCAACCTCGCCTCGATTTGCAATTAAGATCC
>SBHH01000299.1 GCA_006226265.1 Alphaproteobacteria bacterium
TTGGTATCGAGGCGAATTCCCTTGTTCTTGTCCGCTCCATAGATAAGCGGCTTGCCATGCTCGACATGGACCTGCTTGTCGGCGGCGACATCGCGGGCCAGCACATTGTCAAATACCGCATCATTATAAACGATGCAATTCTGCAGGATTTCAACCAGCGAGGTTCCCTTATGTTCATGCGCCCGCTTCAGCACATCCGGCAGGGTCTTCTGCGTATCATAGGCACGGGCCGCGAAACGTGCGCCTGCGCCAAGCGTAAAGACGAGCGGCTTTAACGGTGTATCGACCGATCCGTCCGGCGAGGAGGGGGTGCGAAGTCCAACCTCCGATGTCGGGGAATATTGCCCTTTGGTCAGGCCATAGATCTCGTTGTTGCAGAGCAGGATTTGCACATCGACATTCCGGCGCAGGATATGCAGCATATGGTTGCCGCCGATGCTGAACCCGTCGCCATCGCCCGTGATCATCCAGACATCAAGTTCCGGATTGGCAATTTTGATACCGGTCGCAAAGGCAGGCGCACGTCCGTGAATGGTATGAAAACCATAGGTGGACATGTAATAGGGAAAGCGCGACGAACATCCGATGCCGGAGACGAAGACGTAATTCTCTTTCGGCACATCAAGGTCGGGCAGGGTCCGCTGCACGGCTTTTAGGATGGCATAGTCGCCGCAACCGGGGCACCAGCGGACTTCCTGATCGGAAGCGAAATCGGCGGGTTTCAACTTGTCTTTCGTTACGGGAGCATTCATCTCACTTCTCCAACGCCGCATCGATGGCGCCTTCAATTTCGGTAATCTTAAAGGGCTGGCCAGTTACCTTGTTCAGCGGATGCACGTCGATCAGATACTGATCGCGCAATACCGTTTTGAGCTGTCCGTCGTTCATTTCGGGAACGATGACGGTCTTGAAGCCTTTCAGAAGCGCTTCAAGGTTGGACGGCAGAGGCCAGAGATGCCGGATATGGATATGCGATACCTTTTTGCCCTCGGCGATCTTGTTGGAAACCGCGCGGCTGATCGGCCCGTAAGTGGAGCCCCAGCCGACAACGGCGAGATCGCCCGTCTCTTCGCCTGCTTCCACGCCTTGCAGCGGAATATCCTTGGCGATACCAAGGATCTTGTTACGGCGGAGGTCGGTCATCCGCTGATGGTTGCCCGGATCGTAGGAGATATTGCCGGAGCCATCCTCCTTCTCGATCCCGCCAATGCGATGCTCAAGTCCCGGGGTGCCTGGAATGGCCCAGGGGCGTGACAAGGTTTCCGGATCGCGGTTGAAGGGCGCAAAGCCTTCCGGGTCGGTCGTGTAGGTGACCGGGAAGGGTTCCCGGTCCGCAACTGTCGGGATCAGCCAGGGTTCAGCCGCATTGCCGATATAGCCATCGGTCAGCAGAGTGACCGGCGTCATATATTTTGTGGCGAGGCGGCAGGCCTCAATCGCGACGTCGAAACAGTCGGCCGGGCCATGGGCCGCCAGCACGACCAGCGGCGCATCGCCATTCCGGCCATAAACCGACTGGTAAAGGTCGGATTGTTCGGTCTTCGTCGGCATGCCGGTCGAAGGACCGGCGCGCTGCGAATTGACAATGATGAGCGGCAGTTCCGTCGAGATGGCAAGACCGATAGCTTCGCCTTTGAGCGCCACACCGGGGCCAGAGGAGGAGGTGATACCGAGCGATCCCGCATAGGACGCGCCAATCGCCGAGCAGACGGCGGCGATTTCATCTTCCGCCTGAAAGGTTTTGACGCCGAACTGCTTCAGCCGGGCCAGTGAATGAAGGACAGGCGAGGCTGGCGTGATAGGGTAGGAGCCAAAGAAAATTTTGAGATTGGCAAGCTCCGCCCCGGCGACAAGGCCCCAAGCGAGTGCTTCGCCACCCGTGACGGTGCGATAGAGGCCGCCCGGCATATGCGCCGGCGGAACTGAATAAAGCTGGACCCGCTTGGCAAGCTCGGATGCTTCGCCATAGACATGCCCGGCGTTGAGCGCCGCGATATTTGCATCGGCGATTTCAGGGCGGGCGGCGAATTTCTTACGGAGCCACTGGATGGTTTCCTCCCGGTTCCGGTCATAGAGCCAATAGACGAGGCCGAGAACCCAGAAGTTTTTACACCGCAGGCCTTCCTTCTGCGACAGGCCGAATTCCTTGACCGATTCCAGCACCAGCTTGGTGATGTCGATATCGATGACCCCGTAGGCATCGAGCGAGGCGTCCTCCAGTGGATTGGTGGCATAGCCGGCCTTCTTGAGGTTGCGATCGGTAAAAGTACCACCATCGACGATGATGGTGCCACCGGGTTTCAGCCGGGCAAGGTTGACCATCAGGGCTGCCGGGTTCAGCGCGACCAGCACATCCGGGTCATCGCCATGGGTTTCGATCTTGCGGGAGCCGAAATTGATCTGGAAAGCGGAGACGCCGAAGGTCGTGCCGACAGGGGCGCGGATTTCCGCCGGAAAATCCGGGAACGTCGCCAGATCGTTTCCTGCAAGGGCCGTTGTATCGGTAAATCGACTGCCGGTAATTTGGATGCCGTCACCCGAGTCGCCTGCGAACCGGATGACAACGGAGGAAATTTCGCGCCGGTCTTCAGGCGCAGGTTCCGTTTTTATATTTAATTCGTTCAACTGACTCACTCACTTTAATGTGTCAAATCGTCGTTTGAGTAGTTTCCCGGCCTTGGTTCATCAGTTTAGTCATATTCAGAACCTCTAAACAACGGTCAATTTTCTGTCACCGTCGCCAAAGTCGAGTTCGTTGTCACCACACCATATGATCCGGATCATACAAATTTCCAGACCCTGCTTGCGGGGGAGTATTCTACGCATCCATATAGGCTTTGTCACCACAATGCAACAATATTTCATGTGAGATTTATGTGAATAAAGTATTTATACAAAAATATTTCGTTAAATAGGCGGTGACGCGGGCTATTTAAGGCCGTCGCGCATGACCCGCACGAAGAAGGAACCAATCTGCGCCGGACTCTGTCCGCCGGGCCGATACCAGCTGCTGGACCAGTTGAGGGAGCCGAGAAGATTGAGGCGGAGGAGGCCGCGATCGATCCCTTTGGGAAGGGGAATATCCTCGATCAGGTCCATGAACAGTTTGTCGTAACTGTCGCGGATTTCGATCAGGCGGCTTCGTAATGTAGGGGCGGTTCGGGAAATATCGGCGCAGAGAAGGATGGCAAAATTATCGCCGCCAAACAGGGTGTTCATGTGGGCGACAGCGGCGCGTTCCAGCCGGTCCCAGGGATCGGTCGCACCTTCGATGGCAGCGATGACGGCGCCGCCGATCTGACGGCGGCCTTCTTCATACGTTGCGACGATCAGATCGTCCTTGGAGGAGAAGTGATAATACATGGAGCCCGCCAGCATCCCGGCCTCGCGCGCAATGTCGCGCATGGAGGTTGCGTCATAGCCCCGCTGGTTGAACAGATGGGCCGCAGCAGCCATCAGTTCCTGACGGCGGTTATCGCTGCGATGCAGGTTTTCCTCACGCGGGGGAGACTTATCGGACACGTTTCCACCCTAACAAACAGTTGTTCCAAGGCCTTTATGCCTGTTCAAAAAAGTGGCGGCAACTTTAAACTTTAACAGAGGCTACGCTTTGCCGCCTATTTGCCAAAGATTTTGCGGATTTTATCGATGACCGCTTCTGTCTCGTCGCTCGCTCCGCTTAAGATATTACGCGCTTGGTCCGAGAGGTTGAGATCGGTGGAGAGCGCTGCAAGGGTGACGTTCTGCAGAAGCGGCGTATAGATGGCGTTGACAAGCGCTGCAGGCGGCAGCCCGCCTTCCGCCTTGCCGATGTCTGAGAGGTGAATGGGATCGAGCACTGCCGTTGCCCGCTTCCCCATCAGGTTCTTTGCTTCAACAACCACAACACCGTTCGAAATATAAAGATCGCGGACAATGAACCTGTTGACGAGCCCCGGATGAAACGGTTTGGCCGCTGGATCACTCTCGCGTGCCATAGCAGCCTTGATGGCGGTTCGGATGGTGCGAAGGTTATCGCCCGTCTCGGTGATTTCATAAAGGATTTCCGGTGCCTCAATTTTAAGGCGAGTGATCACCAGAACACCGCTTTCCAGGCTTTTCGGATCAATCTGCAGTTCGACCTTGTTCGTGGAAATGGCTGTTCCTTCTGAATAGTGGGCCGGATTGGCAACTTTCAGATTTTCAAGCAGTGCATTGCCGGACGAGGGCGAGAAGTCCGATTTTCCAAGCGTGACTTTCGCTCCGGTAATGGCCGTTCCGTAATCCTCAACCGCCGATTTGATGACCGGCCCGATGGAGAGATATACGGCGGCAATGGCGCCGCAGAAAAGCAGCACGATGAAGATCATCAGAATGGTCAGGCCTCGTCGCATACGTCTCACACCAAAATTGAGGGTAAAGGTCGGGTTACCATAAAAGGCGGAGGGGGAGCGGGCAAGGACGGATGACAAGAAAAAACGCCATCTCTTGATTTCAAGAGATGGCGTTTGAGTGGTGCCTTGCTTTTATTCAGGCTTTTTAGATTGTCGCGTTTTGCCTCCGGTTGATCACAAAGGCAAGGAGCGAGGCACTTCCCGCTGTAACCAAGGCGATCATGGCAAGTTCCAGATCACTGAGCGGGATCAGGTTGCTGCCACCCGGTGTTGCCAGCGCTAGGCCGCCAAACAGGACAAGCGCCCGGATTGGCCATCCCAGGACCGGATTTCGGTGCAAATTGCCGATACCGACCAGATAGCCTTGAAGGGAACTGGCAATCAGGATCACCCCGCCGACCGCGAAGACGAAAAGCTCCGCCGTCCTTGCAAAATTGCCATGCAGGATGAAGGCGGGGTCAAGAACGAAGAAGAACGGCACGAAATAGATAATCGAGCCGAGCCGCATCGCCTCCAGTCCCGTCCGCATCGGGCTTGCCCCGGCAATCGACGCAGCCGCAAAGGCCCCGAGTGCCACCGGCGGCGTGATGAAGGACACCATGCCCCAATACAGGATAAAGAGATGGACCGATAGCGGATCCAGCCCGCCATTTACAAGCGCAGGGGCAAGTACGATGGCGAGGAAGATATAAGCCGCTGTCACTGTCATCCCGATCCCCATAATGAAGCTTGTAACCGCTCCCATGAAAAGCAGGACAAGAACATTGCCGCCGGCAATGAAGATCAGGTCATTGACCAGCGTACCCGCCATCCCCGTCACGGAAAGGGCGCCGACAATCAGGCCGACACCGACCAGAATTGCCGCGATTTCCGCCAGCAGCTTGCCGGTCGCGAGAATGAAGTCGAGAAACTCCTTCACGCCCCAGCGCGAATGCGGAAAAACCTGGTTGATCGCGATCAGAAGAACCGTTGCATAGAAGGGCGCAAGCACTTCCTGCTTAAGATAGACCAGCATCACGGTCAGCAGAACAAAGACAGCGATAAAATGCCAGCCTTTGCGGAAAGTTTCGCCGAGCTTCGGCAGATTCTCCCGCGGCATGCCAGGCATGTCATTCCGGGCCGCATAGGCATCGATCTGGATGAAGAGCGCCAGATAATAAAGGATCGAGGGGATAATCGCCGCGATTGCAA
>SBHH01000068.1 GCA_006226265.1 Alphaproteobacteria bacterium
CCCGAAATTGAGATAGAACATGAAGGGGGACGGATTGGTCCGGCGAAGCGCCCGGTAAAGCGACAGGGACGGGAGCGCAAAAGGCAGTTCGAACCGCTGCGACGGGACAACCTGAAAAATATCGCCCGCGCGGATATATTCCTTCGCCGTCTCGACCATCGCGTAATATTCCGCGCGGCTCGTGTTCGAGGTCGGCTCCGGCAGGTCCAGCATGCCACTGTCAAGGCTTGCGGAATGGGGCAGGCTCCGTTCGAAATCATGCACTGCATCGGCGAGCCGCTCTGCCGCGTGGTTATAGGCATCCTGCGCCGAGCGCGTGCCACCCGCCCAGACCGGCGTTACGATGGTGACCAAGTCAAGGATGGAATCAAAAATCGCCATGACCGTCGGGCGGATGAACATGCCATCCGGTACGCCGAGGTCGTTCGGGTTACCGTCCGGGATATTTTCCATCAGGCGGACCGTGTCATAGGACATATAGCCAACCAGTCCCGCAGCCATTGGCGGCAGGTTATTCGGCAAATCGATATGGCTTTCGTCAATCAGCGCCTGCAGGCTGTCCAGCACCGGCTCCTCGCAAGCGACGAAGGCATCGGGATCAAAGCGGGCCATGCGGTTGATGCGCGCCTCCGCCCCGTCACAGCGCCAGATCAGATCCGGCTTCATACCGATGATGGAGTAGCGGCCGCGAATGGCGCCGCCCTCGACTGATTCCAGCAGAAAGGAGTTGGGTTGTCCTTCTGCCAGCTTCATCATGGCTGAAACCGGGGTTTCCAGATCGGCAACGAGTGTCGTCCAGAGAATCTGGGAAAGGCCCTTGTCGTGCTTTTCCTTAAACTCCGCGAAAGCAGGCTGTATTGACATCTCTAGTAATATTCCCGAAGCAGGCGTTCCTTGACGGAAATGCCGATTTCCTTCTGCAGATAGCTTTCATATTCCGCGACGATGCTGGTGCGGATGCTGTTGGCGACCCAGTCGCTGACCTTGTCGGCGGTTGCCTTGTCTTTGGTTGGATCGGCCGGAATGACGCTGTCAACTTCGAAAATCAGCATGCCGTTCTGCGTGGCATTCTCCGCCGCGCCATATTCACCCTTTTTGAGACCGAAGAGGCCGGAGCGGGCTGCGGCTGAAAGTTCCGTGCTCTGTCCGTTCCGTTTGAGCGGTTTGGAGGTTTCCACTTCAACGCCCTGTTCTTTCGCGATATTGGCGAGAGACTTGCCGTCTTTCAACTCATTGATCAGATCGTTGGCCTTTTTCTTGATCTGCTCGTGACGCCAGTTTTCCTGCCAGCTTTTCGTGGCCTCATCCTGGATATCGGCCATCGGGCGCAGGGCGGAAGGCTGGATATCCGTCACGACAACCGCAAAATAGTTGCCGTTCTGCATTTCCGTGATTTCAGGCTCCGCGCCCTTTTCCTTGGTGAAGACGGATTTCAGAAAATCCGGATCGTTCGGCAAATCCTCGACCGCCTTGCCGTCCTTATCCATGCCATGGGCGTCGAGCCAGGCGGTTTTAACGGTAAGGTTGAGGGTCTTGGCCGCTTCCCCAAGGGTCGCGCCGCCCGCAAACTCGTCTTCCGTCTTGGTCGCCTGCTTGTACATCACATCCCCGGCGGCACGTAGGTGGATGTCATGGACAAGCTTGTCCTTAACCTCGCTCATCGACTTGACCTTTTCGGGCTTGATATCAATCACTTTCAGGATATGCCAGCCAAGACTTGTCTTGATTGGCTCAGTGATTCCGCCTTTCGCAAGATCGAAGACCGGTTTCTGCAGCGCAGGCAGGAGTTCCTGGCGTGTCACCTTGCCAAGATCCATGTCTTCGGCAGTCAGTTTCAGATCCGACTTGCCGACGTTGGTAAAATCCTCGCCCTTTTCCAGCTTCTCGCGAGCGGACCTGGCCTTGGCCTCGCTGTCGAAGATCATCTGCTGAACCTGCCGTTCCTCGGGCTCGGAAAACTCGCTGATGCGGCTTTCATATTCGCTTTTCAGATCATCATCCGTAACCGGGTCGTCCTTGACGAAATCCTCGGGCTTAAACAGAAGATAATTGACCTGCCGATATTCCGGCGCGGAATAGGCTGCCGTATTCTTGGAAATGAATTCCTTGAGTTCCTTTTCCTCCGGCATTGGAGCATCCCCGGCGGCGGTATCGCGGATATTGATGTAATTCGCTGTCCGCTCTTCCGCGAAATAGGCATAGATCGCATCGGCCATAACCTTCGGGCCATTCGTGACACCGTTTGAGATGCTGTCCATCAGCTGGCGGCCCATGATGTCGTTCCGCACCATATGGATATATTCGCCCTCGCTGTAGCCACTCGCACGGAGGAACTGCTCGAACTGGAAGCGGTCGAATTTATTCGTCTGGTTCTGGAAGGTTTTCTGCTGATGGATCACATCGCGGATATCATCATCACTTGCGGAAAGGCCGAGGCTTTTCGTCTTCTGGTCCATTACGGCGCGCGAGGCGAGCTGGTTGACGGTGAGCTGCGCAAGATGATACTGGCGCGCCTGTTCTTCGGTGAGGCGCGTCTGTAGGCGCTGTGACAGGATATTGAGATTTCGCTGGTAGGCCCGCTGGAACTCGGGAAGCGAAATCGTCTGGTTGCCGACCTCAATCGCATTATTTCCGACCGAGCTGTTTAGCATGCTCGCCCCGATACCCCAGATCGCGAAACTTGCCACGAGAAGAAGAAGCAAACCTTTCGCGAGCCAGCTGCTGGCCCCTTTTCGCATCGCGTGAAGCATATCTAACGCCTGTCAAACCTTATTCTTTAAACACACACATATATGGTCTCGCGCATGACCTCGCGCAAGCCGGGGTGATTATAGGGGGCCAAAGACATGGGGCAACATTGAATTTCGCAAAGCGGTATCTTTCTCCGCCAAAAAATGGCATAGCTTCCTGAAATTGCAGCAATTGATCGATTATTCTTTTGTTTGAGGGAAATATGTCTGAAACGAGACGGCCTTTGATTGCCGGGAACTGGAAAATGAACGGCCTCGCCGATGAATCACTCCGTCAGATGCAGGAGCTGGTGAGCCGGGCGCGCAAATTTGACAATCCGGGCTGCGATATCCTGATCTGTCCGCCGACGACGCTTCTGCGGGAGCTGGCGCGGGTAGCCGTGGACAGCCCGGTTCGGGTCGGCGGGCAGGATTGCCACGCCAATGCCTCCGGTGCGCATACCGGCGATATCGCGGCGGAGATGCTGAAGGACAGCGGCGCGCGCTATTGCATCGTCGGCCATTCGGAGCGCCGGACCGATCATGGTGAAGACAATACCACGGTAAAGGCGAAGGCGGAGGCTGCGCATCGTGCCGGTTTGATCGCCATTGTCTGTGTAGGGGAAACACTGGCGGAGCGGGAAGGGGACAAGACCCTCGATGTGATTTCCGATCAGGTGACAAATTCCCTGCCGAAGGGTGCGACATCGAGCAATACGGTCGTTGCTTATGAGCCTGTCTGGGCGATCGGCACGGGAAAAACGCCGACCCCGCTGGACGTGAAGGCGGTTCATGCCCATATCAGGGAGGAGTTGGGCAAGCTGATGAACGATGCTGCAAAGGTGCGAGTCCTGTATGGCGGATCGGTCAAGGGCAGCAATGCGGCCGAACTGATGGCGGTTGAAAATGTCGATGGCGCGCTGGTAGGCGGCGCCAGCCTGACCGCCGAGGATTTCTGGCCGATCGTCAAAACCGGCATCTGAATATTCCGGCCCAAAGGGTCTGGTAATCCGTCCGGCTTTGGTGTAGAAGCCGGGCAAATGTTCTTTATGGAGGGCAGGCACCGGCTTGCCGTCTGCTATTCGGGATAAGAGATTATGGAAACTGTCCTGTTGGTCATTCATGTTCTGATTGCGGTCTTTCTGATCGGCGTCGTGCTGTTGCAGCGCTCCGAGGGCGGGGCGCTTGGCATTGGCGGCGGTGGCGGGGCCATGACGGGGCGCGGTGCGGCGAACCTTCTGACCCGGACGACGGCCGGCCTTGCGGCGGCTTTCATGCTGACCAGCATCCTGCTCGCCATCGTAAGCGGCAGCCACAGCGGCCAGAAATCCATCCTCGATGTTCCGGCGGCCGGGACGACTTCTACTCAGGAGCCTGATAAAGCAGCCCCTGCAGCCCCCGAAAAGCCCGCGGAGCCTTCGGCCCCGCAGTCGGAATAATCGGGGTTTTCCAAAAAAAATACAGAGGCGGCGTCATTGCCGCCTCTTTTACTTCACGGCGATCACAGAATTGGTTATAACGTAACTCCATGGCTCGGTTTATTTTCATTACCGGTGGTGTGGTTTCCTCGCTTGGCAAAGGTCTTGCCGGGGCGGCTCTGGCCTCCCTCCTGCAGGCTCGCGGCTATAAAGTGCGGCTTCGGAAACTGGACCCCTATATCAACGTCGATCCCGGCACGATGAATCCTTACGAGCATGGCGAATGCTATGTCACCGATGACGGGGCGGAAACCGATCTCGACCTTGGTCACTATGAACGCTTTACCGGCGTTCCCTCCCGCCAGAGCGATAACGTCACGACGGGCCGGATCTACCAGACGGTGATCCGCAAGGAACGGCGCGGCGACTATCTTGGCGGTACGGTTCAGGTCATTCCGCATATCACCAATGCCATCAAGGAATTCGCAACCTCTAATATCGAGGATGAGGATTTTGTGCTTGTCGAGATCGGCGGCACCGTCGGCGATATCGAGGGGCTGCCCTTTCTGGAGGCAATCCGCCAGCTTGGTTATGAGCTGAAAAACGATGCAATTTTCATTCATCTGACGCTCGTCCCCTATATTGCGGCGGCAGGGGAGCTCAAGACCAAGCCGACGCAGCATTCGGTGAAGGAACTTCGCTCCATCGGGATCCAGCCCGATATCCTGCTCTGCCGCTCCGAACAGCCGATCCCGGCGGGTCAGCGCCGCAAGATGGGGCTTTTCTGCAATGTCCCGGAAGAGGCCGTGATCCAGGCGCTCGACGTGCGCACCATTTACGAGGTGCCGCTCAGCTATCATAAGGAAGGCTTCGATGAGCAGGTCCTGAAGGCTTTCGGGATCGAAAATGCGCCCGCGCCGGACCTTTCCAAATGGGAAAATATCATTGACCGTGTCGTCAATCCGGAAGGCGAGGTCAATATCGCCGTTGTCGGTAAATATATCGAGCTGCAGGACGCTTATAAATCCTTGAGCGAGGCGCTGATCCATGGCGGCATCGCCAACAAGGTGAAGGTCAATATCAACTGGCTTGAATCCGAGATTTTCGAAGGCGATGAAGTAACGCCCGCGAGCAAGCTCGAAGACGTTCACGCAATCCTTGTCCCCGGCGGGTTCGGAGAGCGCGGCGCGGAAGGAAAGATTCGCGCCGCTCAATATGCGCGGGAGCATAAAATCCCCTATTTCGGAATATGCTTCGGAATGCAGATGGCCGTGATCGAGGGCTGCCGCAATCTTGCGGGCCTGCCGAACGCAGGCACGTCCGAGTTTGGCCGGTATGAGCCGAATGTCGTCGGCCTCATGACCGAATGGACGCGCGGCAATCAGACAGAA
>SBHH01000216.1 GCA_006226265.1 Alphaproteobacteria bacterium
CGACCAGATGCTCCTCCCCCGTCGGCCAGAGCGTGAGGGTGAGGCCAGTGCCCGGGCTCTCCCCATCCACTTCCATCCGCGCCCAGGCGAGCGGGGCATTTTCGGTCGCGCGCGCGCCGGCCGCGCGGATGATCGCCTCCCCCTCCGCACGGGCGGCGGCAGGCAGATACTGCCAGGCAATGGTCGAATAGATCACATGGGCCGTGCCCGGCATGGGCCTTGCCGTCCGCTTTTGCAGCCAGAGAAGCGCATCCGCCGCCTCGACGCGTGCGTCGCCTGCGGCGGCAATCTCGATCGCCGCCCGGGTGCGGGCAAGCCGGTCCGCCTGATCCGCCCAGATAAAGGAGAGAAGCCGCATCCGGTCCGCCACATCGGACGGATCGGAGGGGCGCAAATCGCACGCGCCCCGCGCCACGATATCGAGCGGCCCGACGGGCGCGGCCTCCCCATGCCATTTGGGGGCAAGCGTCACCGTTGAGGCTGGATTGCCCCAGCTCTGTGCCCCAAGCTCGATATGAAACTTATCGAGAAAGAGGTTGAGGCCTGCGCTCGCCCCCACTTCCGAGAGGGTGAGCGGCAACCGGGTCAAGGCGGAGATTTCAAGGAACATGGGGAGAAGCGCGGCAGCGCGGCGCACCTCGTTCGTCTGCGGCGCATTCTGAAGGCGATGCAGGATAAACTCGGCTTCGGAGCTAAGCGCCCCCTCCACCGCCGCCCAGAGGACAGGATCGCTCACCTCCAGATGATGTGGCGGATAGACGGCGGCGAGCGGCGCGTTCCGTTTCTCCAGCACCAGGCCATGCAGCGCCCCCATGAACCGGAGCGCCACCGCATCGCCGCGGGCCGAGGCATCCCCCGGCCAGTTCAGGATGACATCGGCCACCGCCCCGCCCTCGGAAAGATTGCGCGCGGCAAGTCGGCAAAGACGGGCGGTGAAGGGGGAGCCGAGTTTTTCGCAAGCCTCCGCCTGCTGGGTAAATGTCCGGCGCACCACGTCACTCATGCTCATCCCTCCGATCCATCAGGCCGCTTTCTTCATAGCATAAACCGACATCCAGAAAACCGCGAGACAGGAAATGAGAACGCCGGTCGAGACAAGCGGCAGGACGAGAAAGCCGAAATGAACCGAGACGAAGTTGGAAACGCCGGAACCGATGGAAATCCCGAGATAGAGCGAGCCTGCATTGAGCGCGAGCAGAAGCCCCCGCCGGTCCGGATCGATATTGGCGAGGCGCTGCTGCTGCGGCGAATGGAACATCATGCCAAAGAAGGACCAGCTCGCCAGCATCACAAAGCCAAGCCAGAGTTGCGGCCCGACCAGCCAGAGCCCGAAAAAGCCAGAACCGATGCCGACAAGGCTGATCAGGATAATCTTATTGGCCCCCAGCCGGTCGCTCAACCGCCCCGCCACCACATTGCCGATCACCCCGTTGATCCCATAGGTCAGCATGACGACAGCAAGCAGGTTTTCGCCAAGCGCAAATTTCTCATGCATGAAGGGGGCGATGAGCGCATAGGTGCAGAAGATCGAGGTCATCTGCAAAAAAGTGAGCAGGATCGCAAAAGCGGTCCGGGGGCGGATCAAGGCTTCAACGAGATGGAAGAAACGGATCGGCGCGCCCGCGTTCCGGTCCTTCACGAAATAAAGAACCGCCGACATGGAAAGAAGCGCGAGGACAGCGAGCAACAGCATGACCATCCGCCAGTCGATAAGCGTGCCGAGATAGGCCGAGAGCGGCGTTCCGAGGACCGAGGCGATGGTGAGCCCGGCAAAGACAATGCCGATGGCGCGGCCCTGATGCTCGGGCGCCGCGAGGCCTGCGCCGATTGCCGAGCAGACGGGACTGACCGCCGCCGCGCCAAGCCCCATCAGCGCGCGCGAGAAAAAGAGCATGGTGTAATTGACCGAGAAGGCCCCCATCACCAGTCCGATGGCGAGCACGGTGAGGCCGATGGCCAGCACCTTCACCCTTACGATATGGCTGAACAGGACCTGCGTCATTGGCGCGGCGACCGCGAAGGTAAGCGCAAACACCGTCACCAGAAAGGCGATATCGGCGGGCGGCACTTGCAATCCTTCGGAGATACGCCAGGTCAGGCCGATCACCGACAGGCTGGAAGTTCCGACCATGAAGTAGGCGGAACTCAAGGACATCAAGGCCCAGAGCGGAAAGGTTTTTTTTATTGTTGTTGTTTCCATTTGCCACAGGATAGCAAATGTCCCGCCGCCCCGCCTAGCCTGTAAATGCAGGCCCGTTCACTTTCCCGAATGCCGCCTCCGGTTTCAGACTTTCGGATCGGCATGGAGGAGGACGATGTTTTCCGATCCGCCGTCGATCATCGGATACCATTCGCGCGTCAAAGGATCATGCCCCGGAATGATATGATCGTCGCTGTCGGCAAGACGGCGGAGAAGATCATAGCCCCGCAAGGTATCCTCCATATCCACGACGATGGGGAACGGCTTGCCTGCTCTGTAATTCTCATAGAAATGGCTGCTGTCGGAGGCGAGCACCACCCAGCCCCGCCGCGTCCGGACCCGGACGCATTGCTGCCCCCGGGTGTGGCCACCGATGAGATGCACCTCGACCCCCGGCGCGATTTCGCGGGAACCTTCGCAGAACTCGACATTCCCAAGATAGAGGGAGCGCACCATCTCGATCACATGATCGCCGGTGAAGGGCTGGCGCAGCGCGCCATGGCACATGCAGGGGCCGGTGACATATTCGATTTCGCGGGGCTGCACATAAAGCTTCGCATGGCGGAAATCATGGAGCGATCCCGCATGGTCATAATGCATATGCGTCACGATCACGGTGTCGATATCGCTCGCGGGCAGGCCGAAATCGGTCAGCATCTCCGCCGGGCTCTGGAAGATCGGCCGGTTCCGAAGCTTTCCCTCCGCCGCATCGAACCCCGTATCGACAAGGATCGAGCGCGTGCCGTTTTTCAGGACCCAGACATAATAATCAAGTGGATGCGGCGCGGAATGGTCGTCATCGAACAGGAAGGATTCGCTCCTCGTCCTGTTCGCCCGCGTGGCATAGCGCAGCGCATAAATCTCCCAGATATCGCTCATCTCCCCTCCCTGCCGGTGACCGGCTTATTGCTTGTTATATCAGGAGGATATGATGAATTGGCGAAGATTTAAAGCCCTTAGCGGTCGTGGAGCCCCTTGCCGTCGAAAATCTTCGGCTTCGATTTCTCGATACGGGAGATCCGCGTCGCCGACTGCTTGGCCCCCGCGAAGAAGAGGTTATAGCCCCTTTTCCGCCCCGGCGTCAGCGCCTCGAACGCGTCGCGGAAGGCGTCATCCGCCGCCATCATGTCCTGAAGCTCATCGACGAGGACAAGTTCCCCCTTCGCCTTGAAATCGACTTTAAGCCCCGCTTTCTCGATAGCGATGGCCTCGTCAAGATAGGCGGAGATGACGGGCGCTTTCTCCTCGACCTCCGCGAGGGATGAGAATTTCATCCAGCGCGCGGCCTGCGAATTCTCGCCGGGCGCCATCATGAGTTTGTTGGGGTCCTTCATCAGCGATCCCTTGAAAAAGCCGATTGCGGCATTGTCTTTCAGCGCATAGAGAATTGCGACATTGGCCTTTTCATAACAATAGCAGGGCTTGCCCCATTTAAGCTCCTCGTCAAGGCCGCTTTCAAGCGCAAGCTCCCGCAGCCGAAGCCGTTCGGCCTTCCTACTTTTCGCCTTCTCAAAATGCGCCTCAACCTTCGGATTTTTCTGGGACATTTTTATCGCTCCCGCGACGGGGATTTGACGACGGCCATGTGGGTGTAGGCGATTTTGAGGAGGGGGAGGTCGAGGCCCGCGGCGGCGCCTTTTTTCGCGAGATCGCCGAGCACATGCTCATGCTCCGTCCGGTAGCCGCCCGTAAGGTCGCGCATCATCGAGGCCGTGAAGGGGGAGCCTTTGCTGGTGAGCACGCCGAGCGCCTTCGACTGCGTCCCCTCGTCAACCGGATGATCGTTTGCCGCGGCAATCGAGCAGCATTCCGCATAGATGCGGCGGGAGAGTTCCTCCCCATAGGGTGTTGCGACAATCTCCCCGACCGTGCCGAGGCAGAGCGTCGTCATGGCCGCGAGGGAGGCAAGGAACACCCATTTATCCCAGAGCGCCTGCTCGATATCCTCCGAATTCACAAAACTGAATTCCGCCGCATCGCAAAGGGCGGCAAATTCAGCAGCGAGGTCCGCATGGGCCTCATCCCGCTTGCCGGCGATCAGGCCCCTGACATCGGTCATCCGGCGGACGGCGCCCGTCTCGGTGATCGTCGCGGCGATGAGCGCAACGCCGCCCATCACGCGGCCCCGGCCGAATTTCGCGTCCAAAGCTTCCAGATGGCTGAAGCCGTTGAGGAACGGAAGAAACACACCCTTCGCGCTCGCCTTTTCAAGGGATTTGAGCGAATCCTCAAGATCGAAGGCCTTCGGCGCGAGGATGATGAGATCATAATCGGGGGTCAGGCTCTCCGCCGTCACGGTCTTCGGATGGACGGTGAAATTGCCCTCCGGCGTCTCGATCTGCAGGCCGTTTTCAGAAATCAGCCTGTTGCGTTTCTCACGGAGGAGAAAGGTGACATCGCCGCCCGCCTCGATCATTCTTGCGCCAAAATATCCGCCGACCCCGCCGGCCCCGACAATCAGTATCTTCATTGGTAATCCTTTAAATCTGGCGCGCCCGCCCGCAACAGGAAAAGTCGCAAACCTCTTTTACCCCTAGTCCTTTTCCTTCGCAACACGTGCCTTGTTCGCCTTCTGGATGGCAGGGGGAAGATAGCCGACGACATTCCCGATATCCTCAGGCAAATGACAGCGGAGCTCCAGCTCCCGGATGAGGAGAAGGCCATGTTCTTCAAGCGGTTTCTGGACATGCTTGCCGGTCGTACCGCAGAGCCGGGCATAGGCGCGGGCGAGGCAAATCGCCATCAGGATATTGTTGCCCGCCGCCTGGCGAAGCGGATGAAAGGCCTGGTTGATCAGGTTCTCCATCGAGGGTTCGATAAGAACGAGGCGGATATTCCCCTCTCCGTCCGGGCGAAGGATCGCGCCCCGCGCCTCATCCGAAATGGCGGCCTGCGACAGCGCGTTCGATAGGCTGTCCACGGCGGCGATGGCGGTGAAGGTGTCGTTGACACCGGGGGACAAGGCCCGCAAGGAAATCTCCACCAGAAGATTGATGGAAAACTCAACAAGACTCTCCTGCGAGCGGGAGGATCGGATGGAAATCGCCTCCTGCATCTTCCCGACCGTCTCGTCATCGAGCTTTTCGGTCGCCTCGAAAATAACTTCCTCCCCCAGAATATAGCCGCCCTTGGCGCGGGTGAGGCGGAAGACCGCGCCCGCGTCCCGCGCAAGACTGACCAGACGTTCCTCATCCAGTGCTTCGAGGTAGCCGGGCCTCCCGGCGCAGATCTCGAAGGTGAACTCCTTGTCTTTTGGCGGCTCCTTCTCGGCCATTTCCTTGTCGCGGCGGCTTTCCTCATCGCGGATAGAAAGGC
>SBHH01000106.1 GCA_006226265.1 Alphaproteobacteria bacterium
GGGTAAAATTTTCCCGGTATCGAAAAGTGCGCCGTGTGGGCGGGCATCCAAAAGATCGGACAGGCCGGTGGAAGAAGCGGAAAATCAGGAAACATCCTGGGAGGCAAGCTCCATTGAACTCGTGTCGCCCGTGTTATCCACGGCAGATGAGGGCAATGGCACGCCGGTGATTTTCGTCTCCCTCTATCTTCTGCTACTGGCTTTCTTCATCTTCCTGCATTCTATTTCGGTTTTGAAGGAAGAGCGCATCCGTTCCGTTCTCGGCAGCGTGAATATCGCGTTCCAGGGGCTATCCCAGGAGACCCCCGCCGACCGCCAGAAGTCCCTGTCGGGCGAGGAGCAGGGCACCCAGGAATTTCAGGCAAAACTTCTCAATGTGTTTGAGACGGCGGTTCCGCTTGTCGAGTCCCATACGACCGATGGCGGCACGCGGCTGCAGTTCGATGTGCCTGTAGACAGAATTTTCGAAAAGGACAGCGATCAGCTTAACGGTGGTATGGCGGGGTTTCTTACCGATGTTGCGGCGGCGTTGATCCAGCGCAACAGTAATGTTGCGACCGACCTCGAGATCATGATCGGGACGGGCCCTTCGCTCCCCTCGACCGAAGAAATCGCCGACAACCTCGCGAACAAGCGCGTCGGCCGTCTTATTGAAAAGATGCTGGCCTTCGGCGTGCCGTCACGCAACCTTTCGGTCGCGCTTGAGGAAGGCGATGCGGGCCTGCTGCATTTCAGCTTCTTCCTGCGCCCGGGCCTTACCTTTCGCTTCCGGCCGGAGGAAGGGCAATGATCCGTGATCTTCTCGGTCTCGGCCGCAGCGGCTCGGCCGCCTCCAGCACCATCTGGATGACGTCGCTTGCCGATCTGCTGGCGCTTCTGCTGGCCTTCTTTGTGATGCTCTTTTCGATGAGCGAGATCAAGGTCGATCACTGGCAGACCGTGACCGAGACGCTCGGCAACAAGATCACCGATACCACCGATCTTGTGACCAGAACAGGCGAAGCCGAGAAAAACATGGCCATGATCTATGAGACCAAGGCAATCGATCTTGGCTATCTGGAGCATATTCTGAATGGCAAGAAGGCCCAGAGCCCGCTTTTGTCGAAGGTGAAGATATTCCGGGCCGACGAACGGTTGATCATTTCCCTGGCGGGACTTGATTTTTTCGCCCCGGGCACGGAGCAGGAAGGGCAGGAGGTGACCGAGGTGATCGACATGATTGGCTCGACACTCCGTTTCATTAACAACCGGGTTGCGGTATATGGACATACCGATCCCGATCCGATTACCTCGCCGGCGGCGAAGTTCAGGAATAACTGGTCGCTGTCGGTGGCGCGCGCCCTGTCGGTGGCCAATGAACTGAAACAGGCAGGATATGGATTTCCGATCCGGGTCTTCGGTATGGCCGATTCCCGCTTCGGCGAACTGGCGACAGTTCTGGACAAGGACAGGAAATATGCGCTTGCACGGCGGGTGGACATTGTGGTGCAGGAAGCATCGGGCCGAGGGCAATAAGATGGCGAAATTAAAGGGTGGACCGGCTTTTCATCTCCTTCTGCTGACGGGGCTTTTCTGCTGTATTGCGTTCACCAATGTGACGGCTGCCGAGAAAGTCGGCGTCAACGCACTCGATGACGGCCAGACGGGCCGCCTCGCCTTGGACTGGGGCCATGCCGAACCCTTTTCGACCGAGATGGAGGGGGGCTATCTCTATGTCCGTTTTGCCCGCGCGTTCGAGGCTGATTTCTCCGATGTGCCGACCATGCTTGGCAAGTATCTGGGGCCTGCTGAAATGCTGGAAGGGGGCCAGTCGGTCCGTTTTCCGGTACAGGGCAAGGTAAATCTCGCCTCTGAGACGCGTGAAGGCAAGATTATCCTTAAGTTCCGGAAGAAAGCTGCCGTTCAGGCCGCCGCCGTTGCGGCGACGGCAAATGTCAAGCTCCGGAGCGGAGAGCATAAGGAATTCAGTCGTCTTGTCTTCGACTGGCCCGAGGCTGGTATCAAGCATTCAAGCCGGATGGAGGGTGACAATCTCGTCATCACTTTCGATGAGCCTGCCGATGTCAATCTCGGTACCATCAACAGATACCCTCCGGCCCGGATACGGAATGTTTCCGATCGCACCGATGGCGGCAAGACCGTTGTGACCGTCGCGATGGATCACGGCAGCCGGATCAGCAGCTTCGAGAACGAGAAAAGCATCGTCTACGACATTCGGGACGGCAAGAAGGCCGCTGTCAAAAAGCCGGAACCGAAGGAGCCTGAAGTCGCTGCGGCTCCCGTGGTTCTTCCGAAAGTAGCGCCCCTGCCAGCCACCCCGGCCGCCGTCAGGCAGGATGCGCCCCATATCGCCTCCCATCAGGCGGATGACGCCACCGGCCCTGACACCGCCGAGAAGTCGACCAAGACTGCGGATGCATATGAAGCACCGGCCGCCGGTTGGACGACCGATCCTGGTATTGCGAAGAATGGCGGTCATGATGATCCCGAAAAGATTGCGTCTATTTCGCCTGCCTCCGGTTCCGCAATTGCCCGGATCGGGCCGACCATTGTGCTGGATAATCCGAAAAGCAGCAAAAAACAGATGGAAAAGGCGACGGAAAACGATGCCGCACCAGTTGTTCATAAGGATTCCGCGAAGGATGAAACGGCTGCCCCGCAGCATCTTGAAGAGCCGGAACAAATCGAAGCAGCATCGTTCAATCCGGATAAGCCTGTTCATCACGATGGCGCCCCGGCCCTGCAGGAGGGCGCAGGTAATCATGACACCACCGGCTTCCCTCGGGGCGAGGTGGCGCATGACAGCGCAAATCCGGCCGCCGAGCGGCTTGATGTCCACATTGCCAATCTTCGCGATGGCTTCCGTCTGATTTTTCCCTGGAAGCAGCCTGCGGCCATGGCCATGTACAAGAACCATGACGCCTTCTGGATCGTTTTTGACCGTCCGGCAATCGCCGATTTCAGCAATCTCTCCGGACCCTATAAATTCCTGGTGCCGGATGCGGAGCAGGAGCCGGTGGCAGGTGCGACCGTCCTCAAATTCAAGTTCCGTGACGGCTATGTGCCGCGCGTGAGCAAGGTTCTGGAAAGCTGGCATGTCGATTTCGAGCTCGGAACCAAGGTCTCGTTTGAGCAGGCCATCTCGGTGCAGGAGCAGAAAGTGATCACGTCCGGTCTTCGGCTGTTTGTGCCCGCCGTGCAGAACGGTGAGGAAATCCGCTTTAAGGATCAGCGTACGGAGGCCGAGATGGTGATCATGCCGCTCCATGCGGCGGGTTGGGGAATGGCAAAAAAACGGGAATTCAATGGCATCGCGCTTTTGCAGACGGTACAGGGTGTCGTCATGGAGGCCGTGGATGCCAGTCTTCGTATTTCACGTGAGCAAAACGGCGTATCTGTAACAGCTGTTTCAAAAAGCTTTGCAATGGAAACACCGGAAAAACGTGAAGTACCGAAGCTGCCGGGCGAGGAAATGAACCCTGTGCCAGGACTTGCCAAGGCCGATTTCGTCAAGCTCAACGACTGGCTTCTTGCCGACCAGGCCCTGTTCACCCAGACCAAACAGGAATTGCAGAAGGAAATTGCGGCGGCAAAGCCCGAAGATACGATGGCGGCGATGATGAAGCTTGCCAAATTCTATGTCGCGCATGACTTCTATGCCGAGGCAAGCGGCGTCCTTCACGAGATGAAAGCACGTTTTGCCAAGGTTAACAAGGATGCCGACTACAAGCTGTTGGCGGGACTTGCCGCATTGGGCCTGCATCATCTGGATGATGCGGAAAGTTATCTCTATGATGGGGACTTTGACGGCAATGCCGAAGTGGCGCCTTTCCGCGGCGCCGTTGCCGCGGAAAAAAGCAACTGGACCCGGGCGGCGCAGGAACTTGACTATTCCGCACCGGCCTTCGGTGTCTTCCCGAAAGAGTTGCAGAACCGTTTCAAACTGCTCCGGGCGGAGGCCGCGCTCAGGAATGGCAAGGTGAATGTCGCCCGCAGCACGCTTGACGGCGTCAAGGGTTCACTCGACAAGGAACAGATTGCCGCAAAGGCCTATTTGCAAGGCCGTCTTGCCTATCAATTGAGCAATTTCCCGGCGGCAATCGCCCATTACGATCAGGCGATCAGGGCGGGTTACCGCCCGGTGACAGAGCGGGCACGCTATCAGAAGATCAAGGCCAACCTCGAAAGCAAGATCATCAAGCCCGAAGAGGCGGTGAAGGAGCTTGAGGCGCTCGATTTTGCCTGGCGCGGCGATGAGCTGGAAGTTGAGGTTCAACGGAGTCTTGGCCGTCTCTACGAGGAAGAGGGCAGGGTTGGCGAGGCACTGGCGGCCTACAAGCGCGTTGTCCGTCATTTTCCGGATTCTGAATATGCAGGCGAGCTTGGCAAGAAGATGAACGATCTCTTTGCCGATCTGTTCCTGAACGGCGGTGCGGACAAGCTGCCGCCAATCAAGGCGCTGGCCATCTACTATCAGTATCGCGAGTTGACCCCGGTCGGCCATAAGGGCGACAAGATGATTCAGCAGCTTGCCGATCGCCTGACCCGCGTCGATCTCCTCGAACAGGCTGCCCAGCTTCTGGAACATCAGGTGAAATTCCGTCTGAAAGGTCTGGAAAAGGCCAATGTCGGGACGCGCCTTGCGATCATCCAGCTCTGGAACAAGAAACCCGAGGAAAGCCTGAAGGCGCTTTACAAGACGAAATGGCGTGCGCTCTCACCGGCGGCCAAACGGGAGCGGTTGCATATAGAGGCCCGGGCGCAGGCCGGACTTCAGCATTATGACGAGGCGCTGGCGCTGCTCGCCGATGACGAGAGCGAGGAAGCCGATGTTTTGCGCGCGGAAGTTTACTGGAAATCGAAGAACTGGCCGGAGGCGATTCCGGCACTTGAGCATCTGATCGGCAAGGGGCACAAGTCGATCGCGGAGGACCTTGACCGGCTCGACCGGCAGCGGATCATGCAGCTTGCCGTTGCCCGCAACCTTGCCAACGACAAGGCCGGAATTCGTCAAATGCGGAAAACTTACCGCCAGAAGATGGACGGAACGCCCGATCTTGCCGCTTTCGATCTGATCACGGAGACGAACGACAAGTCCGATACGGATTTCCGCAAAAGGGCAAGCGTTATCGCTGAGGTGAGCCAGCTTGAAAGCTTCATGGCGGGCTATCGCCAGAAACTTGAAAAAGGGGATTTCTGGGCAACCGAATAGGCTGCGTCAGATCTCGTTCATGAGGATGCGGGCGTAAAGGTCCGCATCCACATTCCCGCCCGAGGCAACCGCCACTGCCGTTTTCCCGGCTATGTCGATCTTGCCCGATAGAAGCGCCGCCAGCGCGACAGCGCCGCCGGGTTCAATCACGCATTTGAGATAGCGAAAGGCGATGCGGATCGCCTCCGCCGCTTCCGCATCGCTGATGGCGAGGCCGCCCGCTAATGTCACGCGGTTGACGCCGAAGGTAATTTCGCCTGGCATAGGGGTGACGATGGCATCGCAGATGCT
>SBHH01000306.1 GCA_006226265.1 Alphaproteobacteria bacterium
CCCCCGCATAGATATCCATCGTCTGGCCGCCGACCATGCCGCGCGGACCGATGGCGCGGGCGAGCTTGGCGACGAGGCTCGCGCGGACCTCGGCGGAGGGATGGGTCGCCGGATCGCTCAAAATCTCGAAGGCGAGAGACTGCAGCGCATCGCCCGCAAGGACGGCGGTCGCCTCATCGAACTTTTTATGCACGGTCGGCAGTCCCCGGCGCAAATCGTCATCGTCCATGCAAGGCAGGTCGTCATGGATCAGCGAATAGCTGTGCACGCATTCAAGGGCCGCCGCCACCCGCACGGCATGGGGGCGCGGCACGGAAAAGAGGTCGGCCGACTGGATCGCGAGAAAGGCCCGCAGGCGTTTGCCGCCCGACATCACAGCATAGCGCATCGCCTTGTAAAGCTGCTTTTCCAGCCCCTCGTTCAGCGGCAGGAACGTCTCCAGTTCCCGCTCCATCAGCTCTGCGGTCTGACGGAGGGCCTTGCCAAATTCATCTTCCATATAAACAACTCAAGCTTGGGGCTTCCGAACGGCCGGATCACGCCCCGGAACGGGACGGACTATTCAATATTTGCGGGCTCAACCGCCAGATTTCCGTTCTGGTTGACGATCTTGTCAACGCGTTCCTGCGCATTCTTCAGCTTGCTCTCACAATGCTGCTTCAGCAGGGAACCGCGGGTGTAGATATCGATCGAGCGGTCGAGATCGACCCGCCCGGAATCGAGCTGTTCGACAATCGTTTCCAGCTCGGCAAGCGCATCTTCAAAGGACATCGCTGCGATATCGTCGGGAATTTTGCTGCTCTCGGACATGATTTCTCCTTTGCCAAGTTATACCCTGCTCTTATTGCCGGAGCAACGCTTTCACATGGGCATCGACCCCCTCGGCCAGGCCTTCCAGATCATATCCGCCCTCCAGCACCGAGACGACGCGGCCCTTACAATAACGATCGGCGATCTTCATCAACTCCTCGGTGATCCATCGGTAATCGTCCTGCACCAGCCGGATACCGGCAAGCGGGTCCTTCTCATGGGCATCGAAGCCTGCCGAAATAATCAGGAATTCCGGATCGAACCTTTCCAATCCCGGTAGCAGGATATCGCGCCAGCAGGCCCTGAATTCTGCCGATCCGTCACCCTCCCGGAGCGGCACATTGACAATATTGCCAACACCCCGTTCATTCGCCGCGCCGGTGCCGGGATAGAAGGGGGCCTGATGGCTGGAGCCATAGAAAAGACCGGCGTCATGCGCGAATATCTCCTGCGTGCCATTGCCGTGATGGACATCGAAATCGACCACGGCGACGCGCCGGAGGCCATAGGTCTCCCGCACATGATAGGCGCCGACGGCGGCATTGTTGAAAAGGCAGAAGCCCATGGCTTTGTCCGATTCCGCGTGATGCCCGGGCGGACGGGAGGCACAGAAGGCGGTGTCATTCTCGTGTTCCATCACCGCATCGATGGCGGCAATAACGCCGCCCGCGGCCCGAAGCGCCGCCTCCATCGAGCCCGGTGACATGCGCGTATCAGGATCAAGTGCGATGATCCCGGCACTTGGCGCTTTCGCCTCCAGTTCATCGAGATAGCTTTCCCGATGGGCACGAGCGAGGGCGGCGCGGGTCGCGAGCGGGGCTTCCCGCCGGTCGAGATCGGGGAATTTTTCAAGATCCAGCTGATGCTGAACCGCGCGCAGGCGGTCGGCCCGCTCCGGATGACCCTCTCCGGTGTCGTGGAAAAGGCAGTCGCGATGGGTAAAAAGATAAGTTGTCATGCCGCCTCGGTCAGGGGGTGATACAGTCCGTCAAACACCTCTTTGTGCCGCTTTTTGCGTTGCTTTTCAAGTGCGGCGGAGAGAATTCTCAGGACGGGTGGGCGGGAGGATTTACAGGGTGCGGCCGATCCAGCGAACCCGGCCGATGATATGAAGCTGATCGAGTTCCGCATTCGGAATCTGGTGCGGCGGATAGAGCGCCTTGTTATCGCTCACCACATCGATACCGCCGATAAATTTCTGCAGTCGCTTGATATAGGTAAAATCCTCGAATACGAACGCCATGATGGAGCCGGAGACATCGGTATCCGTCTGATCGACCAGCACAAGGCTGCCATCTCCGATTGTCGGCTCCATGCTGTCGCCACTCACTTCCAGCACGATCAGTCCGTCAATCGAGTGGCGGCCGAGGCGGGAAAGGAGATAGCTGCTGGCAAATGGCACATAATCCCTGATCTGCAGGCGCTCGTTGATCGAACCGTCCCCGGCCGCAAGGCGGGCATTGATCTGCGGTATGAAGGAAAGTTGTGCCCTGTCCGTCCCGCTGTTGCCTTCCTGCAGGCTGCCCCGGCCGGTCAACAGCCAGTCGATGCTGATACCTAATTTATTAAGTCGTTGCAACAGGCGGCCGCCCGGCAGGTTGTTTCCCGCCTCATAGCCCTGCCAGGCCTGATGACTGCAGCCGATTATCCCGGCCATGGATTTTTGAGAGAGCCCGAGAAAATCGCGTATCTCTTTGATCCGTTGTGTGATTTCCTGATCACCCATGAGTTGCTTCTGTCTTTCCAGGGCATTCCAAACGCGAACTCTGATCATGCTGGTCCCCGCAGCAAAAAAATTACCCGAATATACCTAATTTATTATTTATGTCATCTAAAAAAATATATATACTTGACGTTCCCGTGAACGGGATGCTGAATTATCGCGAAGGATGGACAGCGGATCGCTTTTGGAAGGGGCTGAGATGGAAAAAATGGTTTCACAGGATGTCATCACCGAGGCGATTAATGGATATGAAGCGGTTATCCGCGGCGATAAAACCGGTCGGACCTATCTTCTCGAATTTATCGAGACGCACCAGATAGACGATGACGAACTGATCTATCTCGTCTATATGGCTGCGGATCTCATTATGCGCAGGCATCAGCTTGTCGCTGTCAACGCCTGATAAAGACAGTTTTCTTATAAGGCGTGAACCGCTATGGTGGGGGGAATGTTCCGGGGCGCGGGATTGAATCTTTCACGGCAGGAAACGCATAAATGTCCGATAAACAGAAGGTTTTGTTGTTGACCGGGGCCAGCCGCGGCATCGGTCATGCGACAGTGAAGCGTTTCAGTGCGGCGGGCTGGCGGGTGCTGACGGTCTCGCGTCAGGCCTTTAGTGAATATTGCCCTTGGGAAGGGGGCGAAAAGAACCATTTGCAGATTGACCTGTCGGATATCGCCGCCCTGCCGGACACCCTGTCGCTGATTCGCGAGAAGCTGGAGGGGGCTCCCTTGCATGCGCTGGTGAATAACGCCGGGATTTCGCCGAAGGGTCCGGATGGCGGGCGATTCAATACGCTCAACTCTGCATATGACGACTGGCTGCATGTCTATAATGTGAACCTGTTCGCGCCCCTGATGCTGGCCCAGGGCCTGTTTGACGAACTGGTCGCGGCCAAGGGCGCGATCGTCAATGTCACGTCCATTGCGGGCGCGCATGTGCACCGGTTTGCAGGCTCGGCCTACGGCACCTCAAAAGCGGCGCTTGCGGCTTTGACGCGGGAGCTGGCGGCGGATTTCGGCCCCTATGGCGTTCGCGTCAATGCCATTGCGCCTGGCGAGATCGATACCTCGATCCTTTCCCCGGGAACGGAGGAGATGATCAAGGATATCCCGCTTCGTCGTCTTGGAAGGCCCGAGGAAGTCGCCTCGACCATCTATTTCCTCTGCGATGCCCCGTCCTCCTACGTGACCGGCGCCGAGGTTCATATCAACGGCGGCCAGCATGTGTAGGGCGCGCAAAAGGTTTTCATAAGGCCGCCGTCGGGCGGAAAACGGACGGCGGCCCGTCTTCTTTTTCAGGAAGGGGGAAGCATGAGTTCCGAGATTTTTACGGAAGACGAGTTTTACGGCCTGCCGGACCTGATTGCGGTCTCGCGGCGGGCCGGAACGCTGTGGCGGCTCCTCCGGGATGATCCGCGCTTCGCCTATTACGGGCGCACCGTCGCGACCAGCTATCCGGGGCCGGATACGGCGGATATCCTGGAATCGCTGGCCCGACTTCTAGGCGCGGGCGCCTGCTATTTCTATCCTTGCGACGATGTATCTATCCTGTTCGATGATCTCAAGGCGCGCGGGCTGGAAACCGACCGGCATGAGCATTTCATGGGCGGGGAGGCCATGCATCGGGAATGCTCTCGGATGGTGCGGGAGCAGAGACTGCCCTCCGATCTTACGCTTGTCCGTCTGGATGCCGCCTCGCCTCAGTCGCTTGTCCGTGACACGGCGGCACTCTCCCAGTCCTGTGATGTGACGCCTGTCCGGGGCAATATCATGCGGGGGCAGGATATCCGGGGCATCTGTCTTTCCGCTGTGGATGGGGGCGGGCGGCCCGTGGCGACGGCCTCTTCCTATATGCTGCATCATCCCGAAAGCTCTCATGCGACGGACGCCTTCTGGGGGATGCTTGCGACAGCAGAGGATCGCCGGGGGGAGGGGATCGCGGCGCTTCTTGGGGCGCATGCGCTCGTGCATATGTGGGAGACCCATGGCGCGCGCGGTTTTATGACCGGCATCCGGGCGGACAACGATCCGTCACAGCGTCTCTGCCGCCGCATGGGAATGGACGAAACGGAATGGGCCTATGCCGTTTGCCTCGATCCCACGCTGATGGCCGGGGGACGGCTGACGAAATAACTTTTTACAGGCAGGCTTTCTGAAGGCCGCCCTTGCAGGCCTTTTGAAAAAGCTCACGCGCCTTTTTGTGGCTCTTGGGAACCGCGCCGCCCTGGCCCTGGCTTTCGGGCACGCCGTCGTAATAGGCGAGGCCAGCTTTCAGGCAGCCTTCCGCCATGCCGAAACGGCAGGCTTTTTCATAATAGCTGACGGCGACCGCCGCGCCATTGGCGAAGCGGCTGTTGATATAGCCGAGATTATAGCAGGCCTTGCCCTTGCCGCCGTCACAGGCAATTTTATAAAGCTGCTCCGCCCGGCGGTAATCGGCGCTTTTTCCCTTGCCGGACTTGAAGCGGCTCGAGGCGAAGTTGTTCGCAAGGTTGAAACAGGCGGTATATTCCTTCAGGCGGCAGGCGTCCTCGTAATAGGAAAGGGCGCGCTCCGGGTCGACCTTGCCGGTAAGTTTGCCCGTTTCATACATATAGGCGAGGATAAAGCAGGAATGACCATTGCCGCCCTTGCAGGCGGCCTCCGTCTTCTGGATGTCGGTTGATTGTGCGCGGGCGGGCAGGGCCGCAGCGAGGAGGATGAGGAATGAGAGGATTGAAATCAGGCGCATTCTTCTACCTCCCTGACGGCGGGTGATGTTTTGACGAAGACCGCCAGCCGTTCGACGCTTCGTTTGTAATGGGCGCGGCAGAGCCGTTTCTGACCGAATTTAAGCAGTAAGAGACAGGGCAGAACCGTCAGATAATAGAAACGTAGCAAGGCCCGGGCGCCTTTCGTCTCTTTCATCACGGGTCGGGCCAGTATTTCATGCGACAGGCGGGAATATTCCTGCAC
>SBHH01000183.1 GCA_006226265.1 Alphaproteobacteria bacterium
CGGCGGCTGGTTGCAGGAAGAGTTGATTAGGAACGGGCTGGCTCTCTGGAGCGGTGCGGCATTATATCCGCCGTCCCTCCGCTCCCGGCTCCTTGCAGCGGAGAAAGAGGCGAGGGAAGAAAGACGGGGGCTTTGGGCTCGATTCCGTATTTTTAAGGCTGAAAAGCCAATCGAAAAAAAATTTGATGGGCAATTCGTTCTGGTCGAGGGGCATATTCTTGACGTCTATCGAAGCGCAAAGGTTACCTATCTCAACTTCGGTGATGACTGGCGGCGGGACTTTACAGTTGCCGTTTCCTCGCGGGACCGGAAAAATTTTGCTCATGAAAGCTGGAAGTTTCGGAACCTCGTGCATAGTTGGGTGTTGGTAAGGGGAATACTGAGATTCTATAATGGCCCCTATCTGGAAATAAGTTTTCCTGAACAACTGGAGATTACACGCAAGGCAGATGGATAGACGCATGGTGATGGCGCGGAAAAAAATGCTGGCTTATAAGTGGCGGCATCTGCTTTTGGTTCCTGCATTGGCGGCGGGGCTGATGGCCGTTCCCTCCAGGTCTCAGGCAGATGTACTTGGTGATCTTTTTTCGGTGTTCGAACCGTCCGATGACCAGAATACGGGAGCCGCGCAACATCCGAAAATCCTTACGAAATTCGGTGGCGAGTACAAACAGGTGGGGTTGAACGAGTATATTCTCGATATCGGCCTGCGGCTTGCGGCTGTCTCTTCGATGAAGACTTTGCCCTGGCATTTCACCGTTCTCAACACGCCGGTAATCAACGCCTTCGCGCTACCGGGCGGCTATGTCTATATCACGCGCGGTCTGCTTGCCCTCGCGAATAACGAGGCGGAGGTTGCAGGCGTGTTGGCCCATGAAATCGGCCATGTGACGGCGCGCCACGGCGCGGCGCGGCAGTCGCGCGCGACTGGAATCGGCCTTCTCGGCGCCCTTGCCGGCATTTTGACGGGGAGCGAGGCCGTGCAGCAGATCGGTCAGCAGTTGGGCGGGCTTTATGTCGCCTCCTACTCGCGGGAGCAGGAATATGAGGCCGACCAGCTTGGCGTTAAATATCTCGGGCTCGCCGGGTATCCGCGCGAGGCCATGGCGGATTTTCTAAAACGCCTGCAGGCGCAGAGCGACTACGCCGCCAAGGCATCCGGAAATGGCGGTGGTAGCCAGTTCGATTTCTTCGCCTCTCATCCGCAGACGGAGGATCGCGTGGCGCGCGCCGAAGACGCCGCTCAAAAGGCGCATGACGATCTCGATCGCGACTATGACCGCAAGCGGTACTTAAGCCATATCGACAAGATGCTCTATGGCGACGATCCGAAAGAGGGGATTATCAAAGGGCGGGAATTTTTGCATCCGGTGCTTAAATTCAAATTCACGGCGCCTGAAGAGTTCCAGCTGATCAATTCGACAGAGGCCGTCTATGGCCAGGACAGGAACGGCAATGTCATGGTGTTTGACCTTGGCAAAAAAGAACGAGGTGTCGCGCCCGCCAGCTATCTCAAGAATGTCTGGCTTACCAAGCTGAAGCCGACGAAGGTTCAAACCTTTGATGTATATGGCGCCTCAGCTGCGGGCACGGGCGTTACGGTTGATCAAAATGGCGGCCGGATATATTTAAGCGCGGCCGTGGTCGAATTCACCGACGGGCAGGTCGCCCGCTTTATGTTCCAGACAAAAAGCATGACCAGCGCTCTTCAGCAGAAGATAACGGCAAGTGTCAAAAGCTTCCAACCAATTTCGAAAGACGAGGCAGGTGATGTCCGTCCCCTGGAAATTCAGATTAAAGCCGTGAAGGCCGGCGAAACAACTGAAGGCCTTGCCAAGTCCATGGCGGGGGAGGCACCGGACAAGAAGGCGCTTCTCCTCCTCCTCAATCCAGAGCTTGAGGGAAAGCCGCCGGTCAAGGGAGAGGAATACAAAATCCTTCGGTATGGCGAAGCATCCTGATCAATCGGGGGATTTAAGCGGTTGCAATGCTGATCTCGTCGTCCATCGACCCATCAAGATTGAAGCAGATGGCATTGAGTGTTCCACCGTAACCGCAGCCGCCGTCCATGCTGACTGAATGCGGCATGATCCGGATGCCACTGTGATCCTTCTCAAACCCGCGGATAACGAGATGGAAGCCGTCGAATGGCTCATCAAGAGAGTTAAAGCGGCTGTTCCCCCACCAGAAACTGTCGCTCTGTTCGTTGATCGAACAGGAGGGGTCGACGCCCGCATGTACGAAGAGCAATTCACCGCCTTCCGTAAAGGCGGCTCGACGGAGCGAAACCAAAAGCTCGTTATGACCCGGATGAGCCCGGATCTTTTCCCTGAAGCGGTTGGTCCATTTGGTCGTGGCAAGGATGCCCTCACGCAGATAGCGCCGTATCTCTTCCACGGATTCGCCATAGGCCTCCAGCATGTTGCCGACATCGTGGGCAACCATCCAGTCAAGAACGGCTGTGGGGTCGGAAGCCAGCTGAATCTGCAGGATCTTGCGACAGATCTCCTCCTGTGCGCCGCGAAGGAAAACAATATCCTCCGGTGTCATACCGGGCTGGCAGAGGCGATTGATCCGAAATGACAGCAGCTCGTCGAGGACGCCTTTAATATCGGGGCCGCGCCCCAAGTAATTCCCGAGATAGACAAGGCGGTCGCCCGGTCGCCAGCGAGTGACAATCCGGTCGTGCAGCGCGATGAGCGGCTCCAACTCCCCATGAATGGAAGACACGGCCCAGACGCGTCTTGCGTATTCGAGGCAGCCGAATTTTTCCTTGTATCCCTGTGCGTTCATAGTTGAGCAGAATGAGACTTAAGGCCCGATTTAGCAAGCCCCTCAGATGCAATTTATCTAAATTTTCAACAAAAAAGCCCGGATAAATTCCGGGCTTTTCATAAGTCTCGAAAGGGCCGCGTCAGGCGACTTTTAGAACTTTCTGAACCTTCTCGGTTGCAGCATCAGTTTCGATCTGCTCAACTACCGCCAGTTCGCGCGACAGGCGAAGCAGGGCAGCCTCATAAATCTGCCGTTCGCTGTAGGACTGATCGGGCTGATCGTCGTTGCGATGCAAATCACGAACCACTTCGGCGATCTGGATTGGGTCGCCGGAATTGATTTTCGCTTCATATTCCTGCGCTCGGCGGCTCCACATGGTGCGCTTGATCCGCGCACGCCCCTTCAGGGTGTCCAGGGCGCTTTTCATCTTCGTCGGAGTGGACAGGGCCCGCATGCCGACATTCTTCGCCTGTTTGACTGGGACGCGAAGCGTCATTTTTTCATGTGAGAAATCAACAACATAGAGCGTAAGCGCCATGCCGGAGATTTCCTGCTCCTCAATACTGATGACCTGGCCGACACCATGTGTGGGATAAACGACGTGATCCATTGGAGCAAATTCAATTTCCTTGGCCATACAAACCCTTCTCATCAACAGTGAACATTATCCGCAGCGCATTCGCGCAAAAAAAAGCAGCTGCATTTTCAGCGGCGCTGCGTCGTCGAGATCATTCACCAAAAAACAAAATATCGCAGGTTGTTTGAGAACGGCATAAGAAATCGTTCGCACACATGCGATATTGCAACAAACCTATCTGAAATAGTGTAGGAGAGCACTTTAGCACATTTTTCAGCTAAATGCTATTGTTGTTATCCATATTGTATGAAGTTTAGGCTTTTCAAGCCAAAGATCAGCTGTTTCCGGGTTCCGGACTGAAATGATCGGCGAACTTGTTGGGTTTACCCTGCCATTCCTCCGCGTCTTCAGGCTGCTCGCCTTTCTGTGTGATGTTGGGCCATTTTTCCGCATATTCGCGGTTGACCTCCATCATTTTCTCAACCCCATCTTCGGTGTCGGGAAGGATGGCTTCCGCCGGGCATTCCGGCTCGCAGACACCGCAGTCGATGCATTCGTCGGGATGGATCACCAGCATGTTTTCGCCCTCATAGAAGCAATCTACCGGACAAACTTCCACGCAGTCCATAAATTTGCACTTGATGCAATTTTCGGTAACAACGTAGGTCATTTTATTCTCCAGCCAAGTCAATCAATAACATACAGGTGATGACTACGGATTATCGCTAATGGGCTTTCGTGACAACCCCAAAAGTTGGAAAGATTAAAATTTAGTCGGATGTGATGCCAAGGCGCGCCATTACTCTCTTTCGGGCGTCGCCACGTTCGCGGTCCGTTACATAGATCAGCCCGGCGATACGGCGGACCAGATTCGCTTCGAATTTACTGAGGGCACCATCAGCATAGGCGATCTCCCAAAGCATCTCGATCATCTTCACTCGTGTCTCGATCGGGAAGCTCTCCTTGACGCTGCGGGTGAAATAGAAAAGCTGGCCACTTTCCGCCTGCAATTTCTCGGCTTCGGAAACCAACTCGCACGCGTCCGCGCCGCTGATATCATAATGCCGCTCCAGTACCGAGAGGATGGCTTCACGCTCGACTTCCTGAAAATCATCATCCGAGAGGGCTGCCTCGATAAGAAGCGCGGCGGTTGCCAGCCGTTCCTCTTTCTCACTAGTGCTGACGGGAGTGTCCCCCTCCGTAATCAGGTTTTTCAGAAATGCAAGCATAAGGTTCCTGTCTCAGGCCGCGTGGAGATTGCTTCTATAGCCGGCCATGGCACTGCTTGAATTTCTTGCCGGAGCCACAGGGGCAGGGGGCATTGCGGCGGACCTTGCCCCAGTTTTCCGCGTTGTTGCCGTCCATCTTGATGTCGACTGCTTCAACCTCGTTTTCTCCGGTTGTGGGGTCAAGGTGGGTTGCCTGCATTTCGCTCTCGTCCGGTTCTTCGCGTTTCAGTTCCTGTGTCGGGTTTTGAAGCTGGACGAAAGAGAGATAAGTCGTGACCGTCTCGCGCAACTGGTTCAGCATATGCTGAAACATATTGAAGGCCTCGGATTTATATTCGTTGAGCGGATCCTTCTGCGCATAGGCGCGAAGGGAGACGCCCTGGCGCAGCTGGTCAAGCTGCAGCAGATGCTCCTTCCAGGCCTGATCGAGGATTTGCAAGAGAATGCTTTTCTCCACCATGCGCATGATTTCCGGGCCGTATTTGACGGCCTTTTCGGCCATCTTGCGGCCGGCGGCATCTTTCAGGCGTTCCCGGATTTCCTCATCTGCAATACCTTCCTCTTCCGCCCATT
Source organism: Alphaproteobacteria bacterium (assembly GCA_006226265.1). Taxonomy (GTDB): domain Bacteria; phylum Pseudomonadota; class Alphaproteobacteria; order Sneathiellales; family Sneathiellaceae; genus Sneathiella. The sequence goes on from SBHH01000183.1 coordinate 5,155, forward strand.
CGGTTACCGGGACGTCCAGGTTGAGGATGCGCGCCGCCTCTTCCCGCAAACCCTTGGCATCCCATTGTTCAGGGTAGGCTTTTGGTGGAATGTGCAGATCGACCATATCATCGATGGTCTCGTCTCGCATCGTATTTACGGTTTCAGAGACATCCTGCGTATCCATCAGATCGATGCGCTGTTCATAGATGACTTTACGCTGGTCATTCATGACATCATCGAACTTTAAGAGGTTCTTGCGAATTTCGTAGTTGCGCGCCTCGACCTTCTGCTGCGCCTTTTCGAGCGCCTTGTTGATCCACGGATGGATGATCGCCTCG
>SBHH01000108.1 GCA_006226265.1 Alphaproteobacteria bacterium
CTTGCCTGCACCTATACCTGTTCTGGCCTTACTGCCTATAGTGCGCTCAAGAAAATCAAGTCGCGCGCCGACGGCGGCAAGCTGCTGGTGATCGGAGCGGGGGGCGTTGGCCTCGCCGCCATGGCAATTGCGAAGTCCGTGACGAATGCGGAGATTTACGTCGCCGATATCGATCCTGAAAAACGGGAGGCGGGCCTCAAAGCCGGAGCCGTCGCGGCCATTGATCCGTCCGACAAGGCGGCCTTCAAGGCTTTCATGGGCGAAACCGGCGGTGGCGTCAATGCGGCTATCGACTTTGTCGGCGCGGAAAGCTCGGCGGCATTCGGCGTCAAGGTCCTCGCAAAAGGCGGAAAGCTTGTCATCGTCGGCCTCTTTGGTGGCAGCTTTTCCATGCCGCTGCCGATGTTCCCGATCAAGGCTATCGGGGTCGAAGGGAGCTATGTCGGCAACCTGCAGGAAATGCGCGAACTGATGGACCTCGCAAAAGCGGGCAAGCTCAGCAAGCTCGCCATCACGCCCCGTCCGCTCGCTGAGGCACACAAGACGCTTGAGGATTTGCGTAAAGGCAAAATTGTCGGCCGCGTGGTCCTGCAAAGCTGACCAGCGCAAAATTGACATGAAAAAAGGCGGCTCATCCGGGCCGCCTTTTTTATGAATTGGATGTTGGAAAATCAGTGGATCGGGCCGCCGATTTCCATATCGATCAGTTCATGGACAACGCGCATCAGTTCGATGCAGGCATAGAGATCTTCTTCTGCAAGGCGGTTGTCGCGGAGGTAGTCAGCCTCTTTCTGGAGGATTTTGACGGCATTCTCGCCCTGCTGCAGAATCAGGCTGTGGGCGGTGCTATACAAGTCAACTGTCGTATCCGGCTGTAATTCTATTACATTCATCATCTCGCAAAAATCCTTCAGACATTTGTCTCAAATTCCAGATGATGCAATATTACCGGTAGTCTCTTAAAACATGGTTAAGCGGCACGCTCTTGAAAAGCTAAAACGGCAGGCCGACGGCGTTGGTGATAAAGCGCATGAAAGGGGTCGCTTTCTGGAGCGCATCATCCACCTGATCGATAAAGTTCGGCGAGGTAATTCCCTTTATTGACGGGAGCTTACGGGTAATGAAGAGGGTCTTTTTCTTCAAGTCCTCGATATCCGGATGATCGGCGGAATAGCCCTTGGGCGGGCGCTTCAGGCTATCCCCCCGGATGCCGTCAAAGGCGGATAAAAAATCGGGGTCATTTTTGACCGCCGCCCATTTTTCAGGCTCAGAATCGATGGTTTTGCGGATTTCGGCAAGCACGGGAGCGGGCGGTAGATAAATACCGCCACCGAATCGCACTTCATCGAGTGCGATATGCAGATAATATCCCGGCGCATGGGCATCGCGCCCAGCCTGATGGCGGAACTGGCAGGCCAGATGCTCCTTATAGGGCCGGGGATCGCGGGAGAAACGCACGTCGCGGTAAATCCGGAACATGGAGCCACCGTTGGGCCGCGGATCGGCGATATACATGGGCGCGATGGCCTCAAGACGCGGGGCCATGGCCTCGATAAAATCGCACATCGGATAGATCACGACATCCTTGTAGCGCTGCTTGTTCCGGTTGAACCAGTCGCGGTTATTGTTTTCCTTCAGCTCCGCATAGAAGGTCAGCAGCTCTTTCGGGAAGCCTTTAAAATCTGTCGCCATGGGATATCCGGTCACTCAGCCTTTTCTGAAATCGATGACCCGCTTTGCCTTGCCAAGGGATCGTTCGACACTGCCGGGCTCGCAGATATCAATCTCCGCCGTGACGCCGAGGATGCCCTTGATCCTTTGTTGCAGCTCCATGGCCGTTGAAGGCGCCGCTTCGCCGGAGAGGCTTTGCTCCACCCGGACCTTCAAGGTATCGAGAGTGCCTTCGCGCCGGACCTCCAGCACATAATGGGCGGAAAGACCGTCCGTCTGGACAACCAGTTCCTCGACCTGGGAGGGGAAGAGATTGACGCCCCGGATGATCAGCATGTCGTCGGTGCGTCCCGTCACTTTTGCCATCCGCCGCATGGATCGCGCGGTGCCCGGCATCAGCTTCGACAGGTCTCCGGTACGATAGCGGATGATGGGAAAAGCTTCTTTCGTAAGGCTGGTGAAGACAAGCTCGCCTTCTTCGCCGTCGGGCAGAAGTTCTCCCGTCGCGGGATCGATGATTTCGGGATAAAAATGATCCTCCCAGATGACGGGGCCGTCCTTCGTCTCGATGCATTCGCTGGCGACGCCCGGCCCGATCACTTCCGATAGACCATAGATATCGAGGGCATCGATATCGAAGCGCTCCTCGATCTCGCTTCGCATGGCTTCGGTCCAGGGTTCTGCGCCAAAGATGCCCGCCTTCAAGGGCGATTTCCGGGGATCAAGGCCTTGGCGTTCAAATTCTTCCGCGATGGCCATCATGTAGGAAGGCGTGACCATGATGATATCGGCGCCGAAATCATTGATGATCTGCACTTGCCGCTCCGTCTGGCCGCCGGACATGGGAACCACGATTGCACCCAGCCGCTCGGCACCGTAATGCGCACCAAGCCCGCCAGTAAAGAGGCCATAGCCATAGGTCACATGGACTGTATGTTCCCGCCGTCCGCCGCCTGCCCGAAGGGAGCGGGCCATCAGATCCGCCCAGTTGTCGATATCCTTTTGAGTATAGGCGACGACGGTCGCCCGCCCCGTGGTACCGGAGGAAGCATGAAGCCGGACGACATCGGATTTCGGCACGGCGATCATCCCGAAGGGATAGTTATCGCGCAAATCCTGCTTTTTGCAGAAGGGGAATTTGGCAAGATCGTCGAGGGATTTAATATCCTCCGAATGGACACCTGCCGCATCGAACCGCTCCTTAAAGAGCGGAACATTGTTATAGGCATGCTTCACGCTCCATTTCAGGCGATCGAGCTGCAGAGCCGAGATTTCATCCCGGCTTGCAATTTCAATCGGATCAAGCTCCTCTTTACGTGGTGGCGTGAGCCGCATTTTCTCCCCCCTTCACTTTTTGGGCGGGTGGATCAGACCCGCTCGATCACCGTGGCGATCCCTTGCCCGACGCCAATGCACATGGTGCAGAGCGCATAGCGCCCGCCGGTTCGATGCAGCTGATACATCGCTGTCGTGATCAGCCGCGCACCGGACATGCCGAGCGGATGGCCGAGCGCAATGGCACCGCCCAAGGGATTGACGCGTGGATCGTCATCTTTGACACCAAGCTCGCGAAGGACAGCGAGCCCTTGCGCGGCGAAGGCTTCATTAAGCTCGATCACATCCATCTGGTCGATGGTGAGGCCGAGCCGGTCGAGCAGCTTCTTGCTGGCAGGGGCGGGGCCCATGCCCATGATGCGGGGTGGCACGCCTGCGGTTGCGGAGCCCAGGACCTTCGCTTTCGCGATCAGGCCATGTTCTGCGAGGCCTTCTTCCGAGGCGAGGAGGAGCGCGCAAGCCCCGTCATTGACGCCGGAGGCATTGCCCGCCGTGACCGTTCCCCCTGCGCGGAAGGGCGCTTTCAGCGCAGCCAGCTTTTCAAGGCTGGTGGCGCGAGGATGCTCATCCTTGTCAACGATGATGGGATCGCCTTTTCTTTGTGGAATTTTGACGGGGACGATTTCCTCGGCGAGGGTGCCGTTGGCTTGTGCGGCGGCGGCCTTTTCCTGGCTTCGAAGGGCGAAGAGGTCCTGGTCTTCGCGCCGGATCTGGTAATCCTCGGCGACATTTTCGGCCGTCTCCGGCATGGAATCGGTGCCATATTCGTCATGCATCTTCTTGTTGACGAAGCGCCATCCGATTGTGGTATCGAAGATTTCTGTATTGCGGGAGAAGGCGGTGGTTGCCTTGCCCATGACGAAGGGGGCGCGGCTCATGCTCTCGACCCCGCCCGAAATGCCAAGCTGCGATTCCCCGGTCATGATCTGCCGTGCGATGGTGGAGGTTGCATCCATGCCGGAACCGCAGAGCCGGTTGATGGTCGCGCCCGAAACCGCCTCCGGCAGACCGGCGAGCAGCAGGCTCATCCGCGCGACATTGCGGTTGTCTTCGCCTGCCTGATTGGCATTGCCATAGATCACGTCATCGAGCTTTTCCCAATTGACGGAGGGATTGCGTTCCATCAGCGCCTTGATCGGAATCGCGCCCAAATCATCGGCGCGGACGGCGGATAGGCTGCCGCCGTAACGGCCGATTGGGGTCCGGATTGCATCGCAAATATAGGCGTTCTTCATTTTTCTTCTTTCTCTGTAAGGCCCGGGATCATCTGTCCTTTGATGGTGTGGGAATTGCCACGGAAGAGGGCGACGAGATTGCCTCCGTCATCCGCGACCGAAATATCATAAAGACCGGTGCGTCCGGTCCGGTTTTGTTCGATGGCCGTTGCGGTCAGGAAGCTGTCCGGCGCCACGGCTTTCAGGAAATTGATCTGCGCCCCTTGCGCCACCGTATTCTGGTTATAGGCGTTGCAGGCATAGGCGAAGGCGGTATCGGCGAGCGTGAAGACATAACCGCCGTGGCAGATGTTATGGCCGTTCAACATGAAATCGGCGACGCGCATGGTCATGACCGCGCGGCCGGGCCCGATTTCCTTCAAGGCAATGCCAAGATGCTGCGCTGCCGTATCTTTGCGATACATGGTCTCGGCGACGGTTTTCGCGATATAATTGGGGGAGAGCCCCTCGTCACCCGACATGTCAACGACCCTTGAAATTCGCAGGCCGCTTGGCGAAGAAGGCGGCGACGCCCTCGACGAAATCTTCTGTCCGGCCCGCCTCGCGCTGATAGTCACGCTCGATATTGAGCTGGCTTTGAAGGTCGTTTGCGAGACTGGCGTTCATCGCCTTCTTGATCAGCGCATAGCCCTTTGTCGGACCCGCCGCCATTTTCTTCGCGAGCTTTTCGGCCGCCGGCATCAGTTCGTCATCGGGATAGGTTTTCCAGATGAGGCCCATCTTTTCCGCCTCTTCCGCCGGGATCTTGTCGCCCAGCATGGCGAGGCCCATGGCCTTGCCCATACCGGCCAGGCGCGGCAGGAAATAAGTGCTGCCCGCATCGGGAACAAGGCCGATATGACAGAAGGCCTGCAGGAAGCTCGCGGATTTTGCGGCAAGCACGATATCCCCGGCAAGGGCGAGGCTCATGCTCGCCCCGGCGGCGATGCCATTAACGGCGCAAATGACCGGCTTGTCGAGATTGCGGAGGAAAGTAATGAGGGGGTTATAGTCCCGTTCCAGCGTCTCGCCCGCATCGAACTCGCCATCGCCTCCAAGCCCGTCGGGGGAAAGATCGGCTCCCGCACCGAAGGCCCGGCCCGCGCCCGTAATGAGAACGGCCCGCACCTCATTCGATGACAGGGTCGGCATCAGGTCGCGCAATTCGTCATGCATCACGTTGCTGAAGGCATTCAGCTTGTCCGGCCGGTTCAACGTGATTTTTGCGACGCCCGCATCAAGGGCGAATTCGATTGTCGTATAGGCCATTGTCCCGCTCCCGGTTGTTTTTCGTTATGGCGCTATTCTTAACCAAAGTCGGATGAATGACAAAGGCGATATTGGACTTTTTGCCGGGAAATCAAAAAAAAGGCTGTCCGAAGACAGCCCGTGGAAGGTATGGAAAGAGGATCATCATCATCCGGCAACAGCGAAGCTCGCTTCCATATGCCGAACCCGGTTGCGGCCGGAATTCTTGGCCGAATAGAGCGCCTCATCCGCGCGACAGATGAAGGTCTGTGTATCTTCGCACGGTTGATAGGAGGCAACACCGAAAGACATGGTGATCTTGCCCACATCGTCTCCCGTTGATCGTTTGACAAGCCGTTTTGAGGAGACGGCCACGCGGAGGTCATTGGCAAGGTCAACGGCATCATTGAGCGAGGTCTGCGGCAGGATGATGCCGAATTCCTCCCCGCCGTAGCGCGCGGTTGTTGCTTTCCTGTCAACTCCATGGTCGAGTGTCTGGGCAACCAGCTTCAGGACCTGGTCACCGAAGGGATGGCCATGGGTGTCGTTGAACGCCTTGAAGTGATCGATATCGGTCATAATCAGGCTGAGATCGTGATGTGTTTCCTGACAGTCGGAAACCACCTTCGAGAGTTCTGCATCGAAACTTTTTCGGTTGGCGATACCGGTCAAGGTATCGATCAGGGCTTCCTTCTGGACATCTTCAAGGCGTCGTTTCAGGGCTGCGATTTCTCGCGCCGCATTTGTAAGGCCGTCCCGGAGAACACGGGTATTTTCCGAAACGGAATTGGTTTGCTTGACGATGTCGGCAACGAGAGCCTTCAGTTTTTCCGGCGGAAGGCTAGCGGCCATTGCGGCAAATTCGGTAAGTTTTTCGCCATAATGAGAAAATTCGCTGGTGGACATTTCGAGATCGCCGATCACGGAGTCCATTGATTTCTGAACCAGGCGGTTGGTTTCCTGAATGGCTTTCCCTTCTTTTTCGAAGGTGAAAAATTCGCTGTAGATTTCCCGGGCTATTTTTTCCGAAAATTTTCCGTTTTCCGCGATCAGTCTGTTGACGGCCCGTATCAGGTCCGGGTTCGATTCGGTAAGATATTCATACCAGATCGTATAATTCTGCGGAATTTGGCGTATGCCGCGTTCCTTCAAGAGCGCCATTGTTTTTTCCGCGTTTTTTTGCGCTTCTATAAAATCTTTTGCAGGCGTCACGGCCTTGGTCCTCTGTACTGTAAACAGACACTGCTACTCTTTTGTCCAAAATATTAACGGGCATTACTTACTTTTATATTAATTATCATTGATATTATTGCGCCAGAATTTTCGCAATCATCACAAGTATTTCACACGCTATTACATATTATGGGAAAATTCTATACGCCCAGATAACGGTGTTTTATTTTACTGTTTGCAGCGAGAGAGACCGAATTTCCGGTCCATACGATGCGGCCTTTTTCGACAATATAGTGACAATCGGCAATTTCGCTCAGGGCCTTGATGTTTTTATCGATCACGAGGATAGATTGGCCGTCCTTTTTAAGGCGTGTGAGGCAGGCCCAGATTTCCTGACGGATCAGCGGGGCGAGGCCTTCGGTCGCCTCATCCAGGATCAGGAGTTCCGGGTTCGTCATCAGCGCCCGCGCGATGGCGAGCATCTGCTGCTCCCCGCCCGAAAGCTGGTTGCCCATGCTGGTCTGGCGCTCCTGCAACCTTGGAAAAAGCTGATAAACGGATTGAAGCGTCCATTTCCCGTTTCCGGAAGTGCCTTTGCTTGCCGTCGCGATCAGATTCTCCTCGACGCTCAAGTTAGGCGAAATGCGACGCCCCTCCGGTACGAGGCCAATCCCTGCTTTGGCAATCCGGTAGGCGGGAAGGGCAGTGATATCCTGTCCGCGAAAAGTGATGCGGCCCCCCCGTGCGGGCGTCAGGCCCATGATGGAGCGGATGGTCGTCGTTTTGCCCATGCCATTCCGGCCCATCAGGGTCACGACCTCGCCCTCCTTGATGGAAAGGGACATGCCGAAGAGAACCTGGCTCTGGCCATAGAAAGTCTCGATGTCCTCGAGTTCGAGCATCGTCATGCTTCTTCTCCCAGATAGGCCCGGCGCACTTCCTCATTGTCGCGGATTTCATCCGGCGTGCCCGTCGCGATGGCCCGGCCATAGACCAGCACTGTGATCCGGTCGGCCAGGCTGAAGACGGCATCCATGTCATGCTCGATCAGGAGGATGCTGTAGCGGCTTTTAAGACGGCGCAGAATCTCGACGAGATGGCCGCTGTCCTCACTCGACATGCCCGCCATCGGCTCGTCCAGCAAGAGGAGTTTCGGTTTGGTCGCAAGCGCGACGGCGATTTCAAGTTGGCGCTGCTCCCCATGGCTGAGGGCGGCAACAAGGTGATCCGCACTATCCTCCATGCCCATGTCATCAAGAAGAGCGCGGGCCGGTTCTATCAGCCGCTCTTCCTTGCCGGTCGCTCTCCAGAATCGAAAGGAATGTCCCTGATGCGCCTGGACGGCCAGCATGACATTTTCAAGAACGGTGAAATCCGGAAAAAGCGAGGTGATCTGGAAGGAGCGGGCAATCCCGATATGGGAGCGGGCAGGCTCCGACAGGCGACGGATCGGCCGCCCGTCAAAATGGATCGCGCCCGCATCTGAGGCAATCTCTCCCGTCAGCTGCTTGATCAGGGTTGTCTTGCCTGCGCCATTCGGGCCGATAATGGCATGAAGTTCCCCTTCACGGAGGGAAAAGGAAAGATCGTCCGTTGCGAGCAGGCCATCATAGCGCTTTACGAGCTTATCGATGATGAGGAGATCGGGGCTGCTCATTTGGCTCGCTCCCTCGTGCCGGGAAGGAAGCTGTCAATGCCGTTCCTTGCATAAAGCACGACAAGGATAAGGAGCGGCCCGAATATGATCTGCCAGTATTCCCCGACATTAAGCCCGCCAATCGTAAGCGGAATGGAGGAAAGGAGTTCCTCAAGCGCCATGAAGGCGATGGTGCCGTAAAGCGGGCCGAACAGATTGCCGATGCCGCCAAGCACAATCATGATGATGAGATCGCCTGATCGCGTCCAGTGCATCATGCTGGGGCTGACGAAATCATTGAGGTTCGCCATCAGGAAGCCCGCATAGCCGGTGATCGTCCCGGCAATGATGAATGCGGTCAGGCGGTATTTATAGGGACTGAAGCCGATGGCGCGCATCCGGGCCTCGTTCGACTTGCTGCCCCGGATGACCGCGCCGAAGCGGGAGCCAACCAGCCGGTGCATTAGATAGAGCACGGCAAGGAAGGAGAAGAAGATCAGGTAATAAAGGCTCTTCTCGTCATTGAGGTCGATCAGGCCCAGCATATCGCTCCGGCTGTAAATGGTAAGGCCGTCATCGCCGCCATAAGTCTCGATCCCGACGGCGGTGAAATAGAGCATCTGTGCGAAGGCCATGGTGATCATGATGAAATAGACGCCGCGGGTGCGAAGGCTGATTGCGCCGATCACAAGCGCGACAAGGGCCGACAGGATCAGCGTTGCGGCAAGCTGATAATAGCCGTTCAGCATCCAGTCGATGCCATCTTCTATCGCATGGAAGGCGCCGATGCCGACAATATAGGCGCCGAGCCCGAGATAGGCGGCATGACCGAAACTCACCATCCCGCCATAGCCGATCAGGAGGTTGAGACTGGTTGCCGCAATGGCCAGGATCAGGACGCGGGACGTGACGCCGGTATAATAGCTGTCCCCCATCATATCCGTGAGGAAAGGCAGCGCCGCCAGCAGCAGGAGCAGGGCGGCATTGATAAGAACGCGCGGCGACAGCAGGGTCATTTGCCGACCCCCTTCGGCGGGAACAGGCCTTGCGGCCGGATCGCGAGCACCAGCGCCATCAGAAGATAGATCAGCATGGAGGAAATGGCGGGCGCCGCCGTTGAGGCGCTGTCATCGGAGAGAACGAGTTTCAGAATTTCCGGCAGGAAAGACCGGCCGACCGTATCGATCAGCCCGACGACGATGGCGGCGATAAAGGCCCCCTTGATCGATCCGATCCCGCCGATCACGATCACGACGAGGGTCAGGATCAGGATGCCTTCGCCCATGCCGATCTCGACTGAAAGGATAGGCCCCGCCATCAGGCCGGCAAGCCCGGCAAGTGCCGCGCCAAGACCGAATACCAGCGTGAAGAGCAGGCGGATATTGATGCCGAGCGCGCCGATCATTTCCCGGTTGCTGGCGCCCGCGCGGATCAGCATGCCGAGCCTTGTCCGGGCAACAATGAAATAGAGAAGGCCCGCAACAAGAAGTCCCATAAGGATAATGGCGAGGCGGAAAACAGGGTAGGGGGCGCCCGGAATGATTTCCACCGTGGAACTTAAAAACTCAGGCAGAGGAATGGAAAGCCCGATCGGCCCCCAGATCAGCCGTGTTGTCTCGTTAAAGAAAAGGATGAGGCCGAAGGTCGCCAGCACCTGATCGAGATGATCCCGCGCATAGAGATTGCGAAGCGCGATCATCTCGACAATTACCCCCAGCAGGAAAACCGCCGGGATGGTCAGAAGTGCGCCGACCAGAAAGGATCCGGTCCAGCCGGTGAAGGTCGCGCAGAAATAGGCGCCCATCATGTAAAGCGACCCATGGGCCAGGTTCACCATATCCATGATGCCGAAAACCAGCGTCAGCCCTGCGGCCAACAAAAACAAAAGCAGGCCAAGCTGAAACCCGTTCAGCACCTGCTCCAGTAACAACAACCCGTCCATGGAAATGTCCGTCACGCCCCTTGATAGCATTCGGCAACGCGGAAATACGCAAATAAAGCTTCCCGCGTTGCCGTGTTTCACACCACTCGGAAAGTGGTTCAGTTCATCTTGCAGTCTTTAGCGTAGCTGTCCTGATGATCCTTATAGACGGTCGAGACGATCTTGGTCGTATAGTTGCCGTCCGCATCCTTCACCACCTGACGGAGGTAGAAATTCTGGATCGGGATATGATTGTTGCCAAATTTGAAATCACCGCGGATGCTGTTGAAATCGGCCTCTTTCAGGGCCGCGCGAACGGCGTCATGATTGCTGAGATCGCCCTGCACCTTTTCCACCGCGCTGTTGATCAGCATGATAGTATCGTAGGACTGCGCGCCATAATGGCTCGGGTAATGGCCATATTTCTTTTTGAAATCGGTGACGAACTTTTTGTTTGCCGGATTGTCGAGATCGGGCGACCAGAAGAGGGTCATCAGGCTGCCTTCCGCCATCTTGCCGATGCGCGGCAGGCTGATGCTATCGACGGTGAAGGTCGTATAGAGCGGCACGCTGTCCGCAAGGCCCGACTGTGAATATTGCGTCAGAAACTGTGCGCCATGCTTGCCCGGGTAGAAGACGAAAAGGGCGTCCGGCTTGGCCGCACGGACCTTGGCGAGCTCCGCCGAGAAGTCGAGCTGGGCCGGGAATTTGGTCATGTCCTTGCCGACGATCTTCCCCTTGAAAGTCCGTTCGACGCCGGTGACCATGTTCTTGCCCGCCGCATAGTTCGGCGCCATGATATAGAGCTTTTTCACGCCTCGCTGGTTCAGAACCTCGCCCATGGCTTCGGGCGTTGTGTCATTCTGCCAAGAGGTGGAGAAGAAATCCTTGTTGCAGAGCTTGCCGGCAAGCGCACTCGGGCCCGCGTTCGAACTGATCAGGAAAGTGCCGTTATCGACCGCACTTTTGTAGGAGGCCATCAGGACATGGCTCCAGATATAACCGGCGACGAAATCGACTTTGTCCTTCTTTACAAGCTCGTCTGTCTTCTGCTTGCCGACGGCAGGCTTGAAGGCGTCGTCTTCATAAATGACCTCGACCGGGCGACCGCCCATATTGCCACCCAGATGCTCAACCGCGAGATCGACGGCATTACGCATATCCTGTCCAATGGCACCTGCGCCGGTGGACAACGTGGTGACAAAGCCGATTTTCACCGGGTCAGCGGCGGTGGCGAGCGCCGGAGCGCCGAGAAAAGCCATGGCCGAAACCAGGCTGATTAGTTTCCTGTTCACGATAAACTCCCTGTGCTATGCCGGGGCCGGTTTGGTCCGGTCCCGCTCCCTTAAGCTTTCACTAGATTAGAAAATTTTTAAGCCCGCGCAAAGGATTACTTTATGCTTTCGGGCGATTGGCGAAGCGGAAAAGCTAGCTGAACGCCTTGAACGTGATCATGGTAAAGGTGTCCTTGATATTGGACAGGGTCTGGATCTGCTCATTCACGAAATGGCCGGTATCCTGATCGTCATCCAGATAGCATTTCATCATCAGATCGTATTTGCCGGAAATGGAATAGACCTCCGACACCTGCTCGACCATTTCCACGGCCTCCGAGGCGACGTCATAGGCTTTCCCAAGCTCGCATTTCACCATGATAAAGATGGTCTTCACAGAAAGTCCCCTTTCTTCCGGACGGACCGGCAGCGTTTATATATTCCGACGAGACGCGATGTTACGAAAGTCTGGCGGCGATGAAAACAAAAAAGGCTTCCAAGATGGAAGCCTTGTCATGCCGCTATTTGCTGGCCGTCTTCTTGAACGGGATTTTGAAGAAGGCAGGGACATTCTCGCCAAGTCCGACGACGGGCGCGTCATCGTCATCCCGGTCGTGCCGTCCACGGCGGGGTTTCGGTGCCGCTTTTTGAGGTTTCTTCGATGACTTCACATCGTCATTCGAGGGTGCTTTCGCGCTTTCCTTTTCGCGCGGGGCCTCATTGACTTCAGCCTCTTCGCGGGCCTCTTTCGGGGCGCGGCTTCGGCTGCGTCCGCCGCGTTCACTCCGACCGCGACCACCCCGGCCAGCGCTTTTATCTTTTCCGCTGATGCGCTTTTCGCGTTCTGCAATCTCGGCGGCCTCGGCGGCGATATCCTCCATGCCATCGATCTTGATCGGCGGAATTTCCCTGCCAATCAGCTTGTAGATCGCATCCAGGAATTTGTCATCGCTGCGCGTCGTCAGGGTATAGGCATGGCCTTCCTGACCGGCGCGGCCCGTCCGTCCGATGCGGTGGATATAGTCTTCCGCATGGAAGGGGACATCGAAATTGAAGACATGACTGACCGAATTCACATCGATGCCGCGCGCGGCAACGTCGGAACAGACCAGCAGGCTGATCTCACCGTTTTTGAACTTGTCCAGCGTCTCCATCCGATGGCTCTGGCTCATGTCGCCATGGAGTGCGCCCGCATTGAAGCCATGCTTGATAAGGGAACCCAAAAGAATATCGACATCCTTCTTGCGGTTGCAGAAGATGAAGGCCGTCTTCACATCCTCATGCGCCAGCATTTTGCGAAGGGCAGGGCGTTTTTCCATCTTGCCAACGGTCACCATGCCTTGTGTCACTGTCGCGGCGGTGGAGGTCGGCGGGGCGACGGCCACTTCCTTCGGGTTCTGCAGGAACTTGTCGGCGAGTTTGCGCATTTCCTTCGACATGGTGGCCGAGAAGAAAAGCGTCTGACGCAACGGCGGCATCAGGGAGACGATCCGCTCCACATCGGGGATGAAACCCATGTCCATCATGCGGTCGGCCTCGTCGATCACGAGGGTCTTGACCCCGTTCAGGAGAACCTTGCCCCGCTCGAAATGATCGAGCAGGCGGCCCGGCGTTGCGATTAGCACATCGACGCCCTTGTCGAGCTTCGCTTCCTGATCCGAGAAGGAAACACCGCCGATCAGTAACGCCATGGAAAGATTGCTGTATTTTCCGTATTTCTCGAAATTATCGGCGACCTGTGCCGCGAGTTCCCGTGTTGGCTCCAGGATCAGGGAGCGTGGCATGCGCGCTTTCGCCTGACCGGAGGCAAGGATGTCAATCATCGGCAAAGTAAAACTTGCCGTCTTGCCGGTACCGGTTTGTGCGGTGCCCAATACGTCACGCCCCATCAGTACGTAGGGGATTGCTTTTTCCTGGATGGGGGTGGGAGTGTCGTACCCGGAATCTTCAACCGCGTTCAATACTTCAGGGCTCAGGCCGAGATCTGCAAAATTCATATTAAAGCGAACTACCGTTCATTTAGAGAATAATATTTCCGTAAAACACAGCGCAATCTAGTGAAATAAAGCTGACTGTCAAACGGTTCCTGTCGTTTCCCTAATAATATTCAGGAAACAGCATGTCGTATTACATATTATCTTCGGCTTTTCAAGTTACCGGTTCTCAAACGGTCGGTCAGCTTGTAAAAGTAAAGCAAAAGAGGCATATGCTTTGACCTGACCTTTTACAGCAAACCGAGTAAAAATGACAGAAAAACATTCCCTTGTCCTGGTGCCGGGCCTTCTATGTACCGCAGATCTCTGGCGCGACCAGGTGAGTGGCCTGGCCGATATCGCCCATTGCATGATCGGGGACCACACCCACGACGATAATATCCCGGACATGGCCCGCCGAATCCTTGCGGCGGCACCCAAACGGTTTGCATTGGCCGGACTGTCTCTTGGCGGTTATGTGGTGCTGGAGATGATGCGGCAGGCACCGGAACGGATCACTCATCTTGCCATTCTGGATTCGCGCGCCATCGGCGATACAACGGAGGAGCGGCAGAAGCGGCTGGACTTTATCAAGCTTGTGGAGCGGGGATCCGCCTTCAAGGGGGTAACGCGAAGCCTGCTCCCCATTCTCATCCATCCGTCCCGCCTTGAGGATGAGGACCTGGTCCAGCGCATTTTCAAAATGGCGGAGGATGTCGGCAAAGAGGCCTTTATCCGGCAGGAACGGGCCCTTCTTGCGCGCGAGGATTTAAGCGACATGCTTCAGGACATCGAATGCCCGACTATGGTTCTGGCAGGGGCAGAGGACAGGCTGATTTCGCCGGAACTCCAGCGAGAGATGGCCATCAATATTCCGACTGCGCAATATGTCGAAATCAAGGATTGCGGCCACTTGCCGACCATGGAGAAGCCGGAGGAAACCAATGATTTCCTGAGGCGCTGGCTGGCGCGTCACTAACTCGTTATTTAGCGTAGCGGGATGCGATCAGACGTCGATATCCTCGACAAAGCGGGCATTCTCCTGAATGAAGGAGAAACGAAGCTCCGGCTTCTTGCCCATCAGGCTTTCGACCCGGTCCGCCGTCTCGCCAAATTCTTCCATCGGCACCTCGACTTTCAGGAGGACCCGGTTCTTCGGGTTCATGGTCGTCTCTTTAAGCTGCGCAGGCGGCATTTCACCGAGACCTTTGAACCGGCTGATATCGACCTTGCCGCGACCGGAGAAATCACTCTCCAGAAGCCGGTCCTTATGCGCATCATTCATGGCATAAAGGGTCTTGCCGCCTTGCGAGAGACGGTAGAGTGGCGGCTGGGCAAGATAAAGATGCCCGTCGGTGATAAGCTGGCGCATCTCCCGGTAGAAAAAAGTCATCAGAAGCGAGGCGATATGCGCGCCGTCAACGTCTGCGTCCGTCATGATGATGACCTTGTCATAGCGAAGATCTTCGCCCCGGTATTTATCGCGCAAGCCGCAGCCGAGCGCCTGGATCAGATCCTTCAGTTCCTGGTTGGCCTTGATTTTGTCGGCGCCCGCCGACGCGACATTGAGGATTTTTCCGCGCAACGGCAGAATGGCCTGGGTCTTCCGATCACGGCCCTGTTTGGCCGAGCCGCCTGCCGAATCGCCCTCAACGATAAAAATCTCCGTTCCCTCGCGGCCGCTCTGGCTGCAATCAGCGAGTTTTCCAGGAAGGCGCAGGCGGCTCGTCGCCGTCTTGCGGCTGGTTTCTTTCTCCTGCCGGCGGCGAAGCCGCTCCTCAGCCTTGTCGATTACCCAGCTCAAGAGATTATTCGCCTGATCCGGCGCACCTGCAAGCCAGTTGTCAAAATGATCCTTGATGGCAAGTTCGACAAGGCGGCCTGCATCCGTTGTGGTCAGTTTTTCCTTCGTCTGGCCCTGGAACTGCGGATCGGGAATGAAGACGGAGAGCACGGCCGAGGCGCCGGTCAGGATATCCTCCGCCGTGATCTGGCTTGCCTTCCTGTTGTTGATCAGCTCTCCATAGGCCTTTAGGCCCCGCAAAAGCACGCTTCGGAAGCCGGCCTCATGAGTGCCACCTTCGGGGGTCGGCACGGTATTGCAATAGGAATTGAGGAAGGAGTTGTTATCGGCCGGCCAGGCGATGGCCCATTCGACACGGCCTCGATCCTCATCCATCTCGACACGCCCGGCGAAAGGCTCCTGCGTGACAGTCTTGCGTTCCTCCAGCGTTGCGGCAAGAAAGTCCTTAAGGCCGCCTGGAAAATGCAGTGTGGCCTCCACCGGGGTTTCGTCCTTGATCAGTTCTTCAGCGCATTTCCAGCGAATTTCAACTCCCCGGAACAGATAGGCCTTGGAACGGACCATCTTGTAGAGCCTGGAAGGGCGAAGCGCGGTGCCGGGTTCGAAAATTTCAGGATCGGGGTGAAACTGGATGGAAGTGCCCCGTCGGTTCGGCGCGGCGCCAACTTTTTCAAGCGCCGTCAGCGGCTTGCCGCGGGAATATTCCTGCCGCCAGAGTTCCTTATCGCGGGCAACCTCCACCGTCATTTTATCGGAGAGGGCATTGACGACCGAGACACCGACGCCATGCAACCCGCCTGCCGTATGATAGACCTTGTTGGAAAACTTGCCGCCTGAATGCAGCGTGGTCAGGATCACCTCAAGCGCTGACTTGTCCTTGAATTTCGGATGCCGGTCAATCGGGATGCCGCGCCCGTTATCGCGAATGATGAGGGAACCGTCGGAAACCAGCTCCACCTCGATCCGGGTCGCAAAGCCTGCCACCGCCTCGTCCATCGAGTTGTCGATAACTTCCGCCGCCAGATGATGCCGCGCCCGCTCGTCAATGCCGCCGATATACATGCCGGGGCGCATCCTTACGGGTTCAAGGCCTTCAAGGACCTCAATATCCTTGGCGGAATATTCTGAACTATCGGACTTGGGTTGCTGGAAAAGATCGGACATAAATACTGTTCACTGGCTTTCGGTCAATGGATTTCGGCGCGGAACGGGACGGGATAAATTCTGGCCATTCCCTTGCGCGAACGTGTATAAGTTATACCCATATTTGACCCCTTTAAGAAAGCCCAAAGATGATGAATGCCGATTTCCGCGATCCCGTGATCCGAACCGCCCCGATGCCGAGCGATTGCAATAACAATGGCGATATTTTCGGTGGCTGGGTCCTCTCGCAGATGGATATTGCAGGAGGTGTGACGGCAGCGCGACGGGCCAAGGGGCGGGTCGCTACCGTCGCGGTCGAGGCCATGACCTTTCATCAGCCGATCAAGGTCGGCGATGTGGTCAGCATCTACGGCGAGATCGCGAAGGTGGGCCGGACCTCGATCCATGTGAAGCTGACGACGATTGTCGAACGGAAAATGGATGCGGAGGAGATCAAGGTGACCGAAGGGACATATATATTTGTCGCGATCGACGATTTCGGCCGCCCCCGCCCCGTCCCGGCCGAACCGCAGTAATTTTGATCCTGAAGATCAGGGACAATAAAAAAGGCTGCCGGAAAACCGGCAGCCTTTAACTTTTTCAGCTTTGTCGAGGATCAGACGCTGTAATACATGTCGAATTCGACCGGGTGCGGCGCATGTTCGAACTTGAACACATCGTCCCACTTCATGGCGATATAGCCATCAAGCATATCGTCGGTGAAGACGCCGCCCTTTTTCAGGAATTCGCGATCTGCGTCGAGAGCTTCGAGGGCTTCACGGAGGGAACCGCAAACCGTCGGGATGTCTTTCAGCTCTTCCGGCGGCAGATCATAGAGGTCCTTGTCCATGGCATCGCCCGGATGGATCTTGTTCTGGATGCCGTCGAGGCCAGCCATCATCATTGCGGCGAAAGCGAGATACGGGTTGGCCGTGCAGTCCGGGAACCGGACTTCGACGCGCTTGCCGTTCGGGCTCGGGGAGTAGGGGATACGGCAGGAAGCCGACCGGTTACGAGCCGAGTAGGCGAGTAGAACCGGCGCTTCAAAGCCCGGGATCAGACGCTTGTAGGAGTTCGTGCTGGCATTGGTGAAGGCGTTGATGGCCTTCGCATGCTTGATGATGCCGCCGATGTAGTAAAGCGCGGTTTCGGAAAGGTCGGCATAGCCCGAACCTGCGAAGACCGGCTTGCCGTTCTTCCAGATCGACTGATGCGTATGCATGCCGGAACCATTGTCGCCGGAAACCGGCTTCGGCATGAAGGTGACTGTCTTGCCATAGGCATGGGCAACGTTATGCACGACATATTTCTGCTTCTGGATTTCGTCGGCAGCCGCAACCAGCGTGTTAAACTTCATACCAAGTTCGTGCTGGCTCGGGGCAACCTCATGATGGTGTTTTTCGACTGAAAGGCCCATTTCCTTGCAGATGGAAACCATTTCGCTCCGGATGTCGGCACCGCTGTCAACCGGTTGTACCGGGAAGTAGCCGCCCTTGACGCGCGGGCGATGGCCGCTGTTGCCGCCCTCGATTTCCTCGCCGGACATGAAGGGAGCCTCGACATCGCCGAGCTTGTAGAAAGTGTGGTGGCTATTGGTAGAGAACTGCACGTCGTCAAACATGAAGAATTCAGCTTCCGGGCCGAGGTAGGCGGTATCGCCAATGCCGGTGCTGGCGAGATAGGCTTCGGCCTTCTTCGCAACGGAACGGGGGTCACGCTCATAGCTTTCGCCGGAAAGCGGATCGAGAATGTCGCAGAAGACAATCAGGGTCGGGCGCGCCGCGAACGGGTCCATGACGGCCGTTTCCGTGTCGGGCATCAGGGTCATGTCGGATTCGTTGATCGCCTTCCAGCCGGTGATGGAGGAACCGTCGAACATCACGCCGTCTTCGAACATGTCTTCATCAACGACATCGACATGCATGGCGAGATGCTGCCATTTGCCCTTCGGGTCGGTAAAACGAAGATCGACATATTCGACTTCATTTTCCTTGATCAGATTCATAACTTTAGCAACCATGAGTACGTCTCTCTGCTTGATTGTTTTTCGATAGGATTGCGGGGTTCACCGTGAACCGGCGCAGGTTAAATGGCTTCCTGACCTTTTTCACCGGTCCGGATGCGAATGACTTCCTCGACAGAGGTTACGAAAATTTTTCCGTCCCCGATACGGCCCGTGCGGGCGGCCTGCTGAATGGCTTCCAGTGCCCGCTCGACCAGGCTGTCCTCAAGGACAACTTCGATCTTCACCTTGGGCAGGAAATCGACAACATATTCGGCGCCGCGGTAGAGTTCCGTATGACCTTTCTGACGGCCAAAGCCCTTGGCCTCCGTTACGGTGATACCCTGAAGCCCTACTTCGTGAAGGGCCTCCTTCACTTCATCCAGCTTGAATGGCTTGATAATCGCTTCGATCTTTTTCATATGCAGGTCTCAAGTTAGTTTTAAGTGGATCCAAGGTCGTCTGCATTCCTATAGCACGAGCCGTGCCAGATTTTCCATGCAATCCGAGAAGAGCAGAGTGTCTAGAAAACTGCCGATTTTGTGAGGCATGTCAATGGGGCTTTAAAACTGGCTAAAAATTAGTCGCTCAAAAAATAGGCAGTTGATTAAAAATTAGTCAATTCCTGACGAGACGCAGCTTGTAGAGACCCTTGAAATCGTTGGGGTTGGCGACCTCTCCTTTACGGATTATCTCGATCCGGCCGTTCCGCGCGAGATGGATTGCCTGCTGACGGACAGCAGTCATATATTTCCGCCAGATGTCCTTCGGCGCACTTTCCCTGGCCCGATCAGCGGCGATTTTTTGGGCAATATCACGCGGCGAGACATCCTTGCCGCTGGCGAGCGCGTTCATGATATAGCCGACGACCGGATCTTCGGGGATGTCTTTTTTCGGGTTGTCGTTTTCCTGTTCCGTCATGTCCGTTCCGCCTGTCTGGCTAGGTGTGAATTCGCCCGCTTGTAGGGGCAGATCGCTGAATTGGCAAGCGGGATTTCCAAACCCTCTCGCACCCTAATTCAATAATGCGGCGGTTTCTCCGCTGCCGCATCGGGAAGCGCCTCTTCCAGTGTGACGATGCGGTCATTCGCCTGGGTCAGTTTCCGTTTCAGAAGCTCGATTTCCTGCCACTGGCGATTGACCATGTCGCTCAAATCCTGAAGGGTCTGGTCCTGTTCCGCCAGGCGGATTTCAAGATCGGTAAGACGCTGTTCCGACATCTCTTATCTCCTCTCTACTTGAGGAATTCATCGAAGCGGTCAAGGGCGCGCTCGATATTTTCAAGCGAATTGGCGTAGGAAAAGCGCACATAGCCCTCGCCTTCCGCGCCGAAGCTGGTGCCCGCGATGACCGCGACGCCTTTTTCGTTCAAAAGCCGATCCTGCATCTCCTTCGCGCTCAAGCCCGTGCCGGAGATATTCGGAAAGGCATAGAAGGCGCCCTTCGGCAGGACGCAGCGCACGCCCGGCAGGGCATTCAGCCGCTCATGGATCAGATGGCGGCGCTTATCGAAGGCCTCCATCATCATATCGACGGGAGATTGATCGCCCTTCAAGGCCTCGATCCCGGCATATTGCGCGGCGGCATTGACGCAGGAATGAAAATTCACGCAAAGCCGCTGCGCATGCGGGACAAGAGCTCCCGGCCAGAGACCCCAGCCCATGCGCCAGCCCGTCATGGCATAGGTCTTGGACCATCCGTCAAGGATAATTAGTCGGTCGCGCAAGCTCTCGAACTTCAGCATGCTGCAATGGCCTTCGCCGTCATAGGTCATGCGGCTGTATATTTCGTCCGACAGGACATAGACGCCGGGATGCTTTTCAAGGCCCTCGGCGAGTTTCGCAAGTTCCGCCTCCGGTACGATTCCGCCGGTCGGGTTCGCGGGCGTGTTGAGGATGATGAGGCGGGTCTTGTCCGTGATCTGCGAAAGGACGGTTTCGGCATCGAAGGAAAAGCCGTTTTCCTCGATCAGGCGGATCGGCACCGGCGTCGCGCCGGAATAGCGGATCATGCTTTCATAGATGGGGAAGCCCGGGTTCGGATACATAATCTCTGCGCCCGCTTCACCGAACATCTCGATGGCGAAGGCCATGGTGACCTTGCCGCCAGGCACGACGATGATATGGGAAGGATCGACTGTGACGCCCCGGTATTTCGCGATATCTCCGGCCACGGCCTTACGAAGCTCCGGAATGCCGTTTGCCGCGGTATAGCCATGATGTCCGTCGCGAAGCGCCTTCACCGCCGCTTCGACAATATTATCCGGTGTCGGGAAATCCGGCTGGCCGATGCCAAGATTGATGACATCCATGCCGCCCGCCGCCAGCGCATTGGCGCGTGCCAAGACATCGAAGGCCGTCTCCGTGCCGAGGCGGGACATTTTCTGTGCGATACCCATTCCGTAAACTTCCCTGACTGATCGTTTCTTATGCCAAAGATATGCCCGCCTTTGCAATCGCGGGCAAGGGAAAGATGCGGACGCATGGGGGCAGCGCAACCTTTCTCTTGAATTAATCGGCGGTCAATGCGTAACTTGGGCGCGGGGTTCCAATAACAAGATAACGGGAAGCACAGTGAAGACGTCAAGCAATGTCCTGGCCGGGTTCGGCACGACTATTTTCGAAGTTATGTCCAAGCTCGCGATCGAGCATAAGGCGATCAATCTGGGGCAGGGCTTCCCCGATGAAGACGGCCCTGCGGATATTCTTGCCGCCGCGGCCCGCGCGACGGAAGAGGGGCCGAACCAGTATCCGCCGATGATGGGCGTGCCGGAGCTGCGTCAGGCGGTGGCGGCGCACGACGGCCGCTTTTATGGCCTTAGCGTCAACTGGCAGACCGATACCCTGGTCACCTCCGGCGCGACGGAGGCCTTGGCCGCGAGCCTTCTGGGCCTCATTAACCCGGGTGACGAGGTGGTTCTGTTTGAGCCGCTTTATGACTGTTATCTGCCGATGGTGAAGCTCGCGGGCGGCATTCCGAAATTCGTTCGCCTCGATCCGCCGAACTGGGAGATTGATCCCGCAAAACTTCGCGCGGCCTTCAGCGACAAGACCAAGCTCGTCCTCATGAACAGCCCGATGAACCCGACGGGCAAGGTCTTTTCCGTCGATGAGTTGCAGCTTCTCGCCGATCTCGTGATCGAGCATGACGCCTATGCGGTCTGCGACGAGGTGTATGAGCATATTATCTTTGGCGACAAGCGCCATGTCTCGCTTCTCACCTTCCCGGGCATGGGGGATCGGACGGTGCGCATCGCCTCCGCCGGCAAGACCTTCTCGCTCACCGGCTGGAAGGTCGGCTATCTCACGGCGGCGGGCGAATTGATCGCGAGGATCGCCAAGGCGCATCAGTTCCTGACCTTCACCACGCCGCCCAATTTGCAGAAAGGCGTCGCCTATGGCCTCGCAAAGGAAGATGACTTCTATGACGGGCTTAAAAACTCGATGCAGTCGAAACGGGACCGGTTCCGGAACGGGCTAGAGCGGATCGGCTTTGCAACCGCAGAATGCGACGGCACCTATTTCCTGAATGCGGATATCAGCAGCATCGGCTTCACCGGAACAGATGAGGAGTTTTGCCGTCTGATCACGACCGAGGCGGGCGTCGCCGCCGTGCCGGTCAGCGCCTTTTACCAGTCCGAAGGCGCACGGCAGAACTTCGCGCGTTTCTGTTTTGCCAAGCGGGCGGAAGTCCTCGATGCGGCGATTGAAAAGCTGGAAGATTTTTTTGGGAAAAGAGGCTAAAGTTTGCTTGACCGCCCTCTTTGAGATCGGTAAACAGAG
Organism: Alphaproteobacteria bacterium; assembly: GCA_006226265.1. GTDB lineage: Bacteria > Pseudomonadota > Alphaproteobacteria > Sneathiellales > Sneathiellaceae > Sneathiella. The sequence continues at coordinate 22,177 of SBHH01000108.1, forward strand.
CGGCCTATGGCGAACGTAGCTCAGTTGGTTAGAGCGCCTGACTGTGACTCAGGAGGTCGGGGGTTCGAGACCCCTCGTTCGCCCCAAATTCCAAAGCCCCGGAGTTTTCGAAACTCCGGGGCTTTTTGGTTTCAGCAGATGGGTGTTTGGTCAGGAAGCCTTTGCGAGGCGATCGACCGGGTGCTGACTGCGGAAGCCGACGGCGAGGCGGTTCCAGACATTGATGGTGCCGATCGCGACCGTGATCTCGGTGATTTCCTTTTCGGTGAAATGTTCTTTCAGCCGCTCGTAATCCTCGTCCGGCGCACCGGTTGCGGAAACATTGGTGAGCGCCTCGGTCCAGCCAAGGACGGCGCGCTCACGGGCATCAAAGAGAGGGGATTCCCGCCAGACGCAGACGAGGTTGATCCATTGTTCGCTGAGCCCGTCACGGCGCGACTCCTTGGAATGCATATCGACACAATAGGCGCAGCCGTTGATCTGCGATGCGCGGAGCTTGATGAGATGGATGAGGCGGGGCTCCAGCCCGGACGCTTTCGCGACATGCTGTTCGAGCGACAGGACGGCGTTAAAAGCGTCGGGGGCGGCTTTCAGGTAATTGAGGCGTGCTTGCATTATCTTCTCCGGTGTTAAAAGTTTCGGTTTTCGGGGTATTAAATGCGTTCATGAAGGGCCAGGAAACGGCAGCCCCTCTCGTTAATGGCACCGTCCTCGTCGGTACGCACGAGATCGGCATGAATATCGGCAATGCTGATGCGGCGAAGCTCCGTCCGATAGGCCTGTTCAGCGCGCAGCATGGCCGCATTGATCCCGCAAGGGCGGACGAAATAGCGCTCGGGCAGGGGATTGGGGCCGCGCTGGCGAATTTCCTGACAGCGGAATGCGGGCTCTTTCCCCTCGATTGCGAGAACGATATCGAGAAGCGAAATATCCTTTGGCTCCCGGCCAAGGCTGTATCCGCCTTTCGGTCCCGGCACCGTCTTCACGATCCCGGCCCGCGAGAGGGCCTGCAAATGCTTCAAAAGATAGCTTGTAGAAACGCCATGGAATTCGGCCAGCGCGGCAGCGGAAAGGACGCCTTTCTGCGAGAGTCCCGAGAGCATCGCGACGCTGTGGATTGCCTGTTCTATGCCTTCACTGAGCTTCATTTCCGCTTCCTTTTTTAATCATGGATAAAATATATCTATGATTAAAATAATGTCAAGCGAAAGGGCTGAAACTTATTGGATCCGGGAAGGGCGCTAGTTTTTGGTTTGTTTCTTCGCCTTGATCCAGCCTTTGCGGCCGAGCCAGACTTGCGCCTTGCGGCGCTTGCGGCGCATGTAGGAGGAGTCTTTTGAGAGGATGAACATGCCGAGCGGGATCATCCAGAAGCCGAGGACGGGCAGGAAACCGAAGACGCCGCCGCCGATCAGCGACCAGCCGAGGATAAAGCGCGCCCATTTGCTTTTCGGGGTATGGAGACGGGGTTTGGCCATGATCTTTCATTATGCGAACGGCGGAAACGGGCAACCGGTTTCATATGGCGGCAAAATTTTTCTCCGTCAAGGAATGACGGTTGCGGGCCAAAGGCGATTATGACTAATCTGAACCCATAACAGCCCGCAGGAAAAAGAGGGGAGCAGGGATGAGTGACGATCTGGCCTATATGACCGCGACCGAGCTGCTTAAGGGATATGCGGAAGGGTCCATTTCTCCGGTTGAGGCAGCCGACGCCGCGTTGAAACAGATTGCGAAATATAACGGGGCGATCAACGCCTTCGTGCTGGTCGATGAGGATTATGCGCTGGCGGAGGCGCGAAAGTCCGAGGATCGCTGGCAGAAGGGAAATCCCATTGGCGCCGTCGATGGCGTGCCGACGACCATCAAGGATATTATCTACACCAAGGGCTGGCCGACGTTGCGGGGTTCCAAAACGGTCGATGCCGCAGGACCCTGGGAGGATGATGCGCCGGTTACCGCGCGTCTGAAAGAGAATGGGGCGGTTATCCTTGGCAAGACAACAACGCCGGAGTTCGGCTGGAAAGGTGTGACGGACAGCCCGCGCACCGGCATTACCCGCAACCCCTGGAACCGGAATGTGACGCCGGGCGGCTCCAGTGGCGGAGCCTCGGCGGCCTGCGCCGCGGGCATGGGGGCTCTTCACATCGGAACGGACGGTGGCGGTTCGATCCGTATTCCCGCCTCCTTTGCCGGAATTTTCGGGATCAAGCCAAGCTATGGCCGCGTGCCCGCCTGGCCGCTGTCGCCCTTCGGCACTGTTGCTCATGTCGGACCGATGACACGGACCGTGGCCGATGGCGCGCTGATGCTTTCTGTGTTGGCAGGATACGACGTGCGGGACTGGACGGCGCTGCCGCCTGAAAATGCGGATTATCTTGCGAGCCTTTCCACGAACATGAAAGGCAAGCGCATCGCCTATAGTGCCAACCTAGGCTATGTAAAAGTGCATCCGGAGGTCGCCGCTGCCGTTAAAAGGGCGGCGGATATCTTTGCCGAGCTCGGCGCGGAGGTAGAGGAAGTCGATCCCGGCTTTGAAAATCCGCTACCGATATTCAATATCCTCTGGTGGTCGGGCGCGCATTTTGCGCTTCGGAATTTGAGTGATGCTGAGTTAGACGAACTCGATCCCGGGCTCAAGCGCGTGGTCGAGGAAGGCTCGCAAATCACCCGCGTTGAATATATGGAGGCGAACCAGCTTCGTGGGGAACTTGGTATTCATATGCGAAAGTTCCATGAGACCTATGATCTGTTGCTCACACCCTCGCTTGCCATCCCGGCGTTCGAGGTTGGCAAACTGACACCCATACCGCTTGACGAGGCGGGCGGCTGGGTTGACTGGACGCCCTTTTCCTATCCCTTCAATCTGACGCAGCAGCCGGCTTGCTCTGTTCCTTGCGGCTTCACGGAGGACGGATTGCCGATCGGCCTGCAGATCGTCGGACCAATGCAGAATGATCAGTCGGTTCTCAATGCTGCCGCGGCGTTTGAGACGGTCTCGCCCGCGAAGGGCATCCGTCCCAACCTTGCCAAGCTGCTCGAAGATTAAGGCAGGGTATGTCGGCGGAAACGGAGCTTCTGACGGTTGAGGAAATGTACCGGGCCGATGCGCTCACCATAGAGGGCGGTGTTTCGGGTGCTGAACTCATGGAAAAGGCGGGCGTGCGCGTTGTAGCGCTTATCACCGCGAAATGGGAGAGGGGGCGTGTCCTCATTCTCTGCGGTCCTGGAAATAACGGCGGAGATGGCTATGTGGCGGCCCGTCTGCTGAAGGAGGCGGGCTGGCAGGTCGATCTTGTGGCTATCGGCGATCCTAAGATGTTGAAGGGCGATGCTGCTGTCATGCGTGATAGATGGGGGGGAGCAATTGACACTCCCGCCGCGGCAGATCCTGAACAGGCCAATCTGGTCATAGATGCGGTGTTTGGGGCCGGGCTCACCCGCGCGCTGGAGGAACCGGTTGTTTCCCTTTTCCGGAAGGTAAGGGAGGCGGGCCTGCCCGTCATCGCCGTGGATATGCCAAGCGGGGTCAATGGAAATGACGGTACTGCCGACGCGGCGACCTTGTCCGCAAGTTATACGGTGACTTTTTTTCGTGGAAAACCCGGGCATTTCCTTTATCCCGGACGTGGCTTCTGCGGAGAGCTTCTTATCACCGATATCGGGATCGAGGCCGGAGTTTTACGGAAAATTGCGCCCAAAACCTCGCGGAATGATCCGGCGCTCTGGCGCGATCTGATGCCGCGCGCCGACGCGCTCGGCCATAAATACAGCCGGGGGCATGCGGCGGTCACGGGCGGTGGTGTCGCGTCCACAGGGGCCGCAAGGCTTTCTGCCCGCGCGGCTTTACGAAGTGGGGCAGGGGCGGTAACGCTCATCACGCCGTTCTCGGCCCTGATGGTTTATGCCTCGGCCCTGACCGCTGTGATGGTGCGCGCCTGCGGCGAGCCGTCGGATTTCGCGGCCTGGATCCGTGAAAAGCGGATCGGAGTTGTCCTTCTCGGACCCGGCAATGGCGTCAGCGACCGGACGCGCGGATTTGTGGAAGCGGCGCTTGAAAGTAACGCTGACGTGCTTCTGGATGCGGATGCCCTGACGGTCTTGAAA
>SBHH01000363.1 GCA_006226265.1 Alphaproteobacteria bacterium
GCTTGATGTCCTTTCGCTCGACCCCGAGGTCATCAACGATACCCTTGGCGTCCTTCTTAAATATCAGGACGATATCCTGAAAGTTCAAGGAAGCGAGGCCGCCGAGATTATCACCCGCGTGAATAGAGAAATCGAAGCCAAGGGAGTCGGCGCAAAATGAGCTCGCCGACCGGACAGACGGGCGGGACTTTCGCGGAAAATATCATGCATTTCGCGCGCACCCTCCGTCGTGCCGGTCTTCCCGTCGGCCCCGGCCGGGTGATCGAGGCAACCCGCGCGGTCGAGACCGCCGGTATCCGGCGGCGCGATGATTTCTACTGGACCCTTCATTCGGTGTTCGTCAATCGCCGCGATCAGTGGGAGATTTTCGATCAGGCCTTCCATATCTTCTGGCGCAACCCGGAAATCCTGAAAAAGATGATGGATATGATGCTGCCGACGACGCTTCTGGATGCGGCGGCGCGGGACGATCAGCCGAAAATCAACCGCCGCCTGTCGGAAGCCCTCTCCCCACAAAATGCGCCTGACCGGGACCAGGAGAGCGAAACCGAGGAAGTGGAGATCAACGCGACCCTCACCGCCTCCGATAACGAGCTGCTGCAATCGAAGGATTTCGAGAGCATGAGCGCGGAGGAAATGGAGGCGGCGAAAAAGGCCATCGCCCGCATACGCCTTCCCATCATGGAGGTAAAGACCCGCCGCCAGCGCGCCGATCTCGCAAAAGGGGCCGTCGATATGCGGCGGACCTTGCGGGCGAGCCTGCGATCCGGCGGAGCGACTATTCCTCTCCGCTTCAAATCGCGCGTGAGCCGCCATCCGCCACTCGTCATCCTTTGCGACATTTCGGGCTCCATGGCGCAATACAGCCGGATGCTGCTCCATTTCATGCATGCGCTCACCAATGACCGCGACCGCGTCCACACATTTGTATTTGGCACCCGCCTCACCAATATAACGAGATATATGCGATATCGCGATGTCGATGCCGCGCTTGATGCGGTCAGCGAGAAGGTCGAGGACTGGTCGGGCGGAACCCGCATCGGCGCCACCGCGAAAGAGTTCAACAAATACTGGTCGCGCCGGGTGCTGGGACAGGGGGCTGTGGTTCTCCTGATTTCCGACGGGCTCGACCGCGATGGAGGTGAAGGCCTCGAAACCGAGATGGACAGACTGCATAAATCCTGCCGCCAGCTGATCTGGCTGAACCCGCTTCTGCGCTATCAGGGGTTTGAACCCCGGGCGCGCGGCGTGAAAGCGATTTTGCCCCATGTCGATCAGTTCAAGACGATCCATAACCTGAGCAGCCTGCAAGATCTGGCTGATATCCTTTCCAACCCTGCGGGCGCGCATTCTGAGAAGAGGAGTTTTGCCGCATGACCGAAGCCCCGACCGCTTTGCCGGATGACGATATTCTTGAACAGGCGCTTAACTGGCGAAAAGAAGGGCGCGATGTCGCCCTCGCGACCGTGATCAAGACCTGGGGTTCCGCCCCCCGCCCCGTCGGCAGCCAGCTCGCCATCGACGAGACCGGAAACATGATCGGTTCCGTCAGCGGAGGCTGCGTAGAGGGCGCCGTCATTCAGGAGGCGCTTGAAATCCTGAAGTCCGGTGAAATTAAAACGCTGGAATTCGGCGTCAGCGACGATCAGGCATGGGAAGTCGGCCTTGCCTGTGGCGGCTCCATCAATGTCTTTGTCGAAAAGCTGAACTGAGGCAAACGCACCATGGATACTTCCCTACTGACCGAGCTGCAACAGGCCCGGCAGGACAAGCGTCAGGTCGTCCTTGCCGTCAATCTGAAGACGGGGGCGGAACGGCTTCTCTATCCGTTCGAGACGCGGGAGACCTCCGATCTGTTGGAGGCTGCACGCGCTGCCCTGAATAACGACAAACCCGCCGAGATCGAAACGGCGGAGGGCTCCGTTTTCCTGAATATCTTCAATCCAAAGCTCCGGCTTTTTATCGTTGGCGCCGTCCATATCGCGCAATGCCTGGTGCCCATTGCGGCGGGCGCGGACTATGACGTTACGGTGATTGATCCGCGCCGGAGTTTCGGCTCCGATTTCCGCTTTCCCGATGTCACCCTCGACAACCGCTGGCCGGACGAGGCGCTGGCGGAATTAAATCCCGATCGGCGGACGGCCATCGTCACGCTCACCCATGATGCAAAGCTGGATGATCCGGCGCTCCGGCATGCGCTTAAGTCCGATGCCTTCTATATCGGTGCATTGGGAAGCAACCGGACCCATACGAAGCGTCATGACCGGCTGATAGAGGCAGGCTTCACGGAAGCGGATTTCAGCCGTATCCATGGCCCCATCGGCCTTGATATCGGCGCGAAATCACCCGCCGAGATCGCCATTTCCATCATGGCGGAGATAACCGCCGTGCTCCGCCAGAAAGCCGTCAAATGATTTTCGGCCGCCTGCCCATAGCGGAGGCCGAAGGCGCCTTCCTTGCCCATGCGGTGGATGCTGGGGAAAAGCGGCTGTTGAAAAAAGGCCATGTGCTGACATCTTCGGATATCGAAAATCTTGTCCGCGCGGGCACGGAGACGGTGCTTGCCGCCCGGCTCGAAACGGGCGACATGGCGGAGGATGACGCGGCGGGCGCTCTTGCCAAGCCGCTTGGTGGCGCCAATACAAGCATGAAGCCGCCCTTTACCGGCCGCGCAAATCTCGTTGCGAATGCGAGCGGCGTCGCCCGCGTGAATGAGGCACTGCTTCGCGAAATCAATCATGTGGACGAGAGCATTACCATTGCCTGCGTCCGGGAGTTTGAGGCGGTTGAGGAAGCGCAGATGATCGCGACCGTCAAGATCATTCCCTTTGCGGCACCGAAAAATGCGGTTGAGAAGGTTCTCGCGATCCTTAAGAAGGCGCCTGCCCCGCTTCTTGAAATCGCGCCGTTCAGGATCCGCAAAATCGGCGTGATTTCGACTGCCCTCCCAAATACCCGGGCAAGCGTGATCGAAAAATCCGAGAAGATCATGGCGGAACGGCTGAAGACTTGCGGCAACGACATCACTTTTCGCCGGACGACCGACCATCATGAAGCGGCGCTCGCCGAGGCCATTGAAGATTTCAAAAAAGAGGGGATCGAGCTCATCCTCATTTTTGGCGCCTCCGCCATTACCGACCGGCGCGATGTGATCCCGACCGCGATTACTCTCATGGACGGCGAGATCGATCATTTCGGCATGCCGGTCGACCCCGGCAACCTGCTGCTGCTCGGCCATATCGGCAAGACGACCGTTGTCGGGCTGCCGGGCTGCACCCGGTCGCCGAAACTGAACGGCTTTGACTGGGTGTTGCAGCGGCTTTTGGCGGGCATTGACGTCTCCCCTTCCGATATCATGGATATGGGCGCGGGCGGACTATTGAAGGAAATCACTAGCCGGCCGCAGCCCCGCAACCGCGCGGCGTCGAAAAATACTGCGGCCCGCGGCAAATCCGTCGCGGTGCTGGTGCTGGCCGCCGGACAATCGCGCCGGATGGGCCCGGAAAACAAGCTCCTCGCTGAGGTGGAGGGCAAGGCCCTGCTCCGACATGTGATCGAGCAGGCAAAAGCCTCCAAAGCGTCTGGCGTCTTTGCTGTCACAGGCCATGAACGGGATCGGACGGAAGCGCTTCTAAAAGACCTCGGCATCAAAAGCTTTCATAATCCTGATTATGCGGAGGGGCTCAGCAGCAGCCTTAAAGCGGGCTTCGCCGCGCTTGGCGAGGAATATGACGGGATCATCATCGCGCTTGGCGACATGCCGCGCATTTCAAGCGCCCTGTTCGATCAATTGATCGATGCCTTCGATATCGAGGAAGGACGCGCCATCATCGTGCCAACATGGAAAGGAAAACGGGGTAACCCGGTCCTGATCGCAAGCGAGTTCAAGCCCGAGATCATGGCCCTTGCGGGCGATATCGGCGCGAAACCCCTGATTGCGGAACATGCGGACCTGGTCCATCAGATCGAGACCGGCGATAACGCCATTTTCACTGATGTCGATACGCCGGAAGCCTTGAGCCGCATTCGCGAAGGAGAGCGGGGCGATGGTTGAGGAGATTTATCAGAAACCCCTCCTCCGGCTTGCGGGTGCCGCAACGGGCGCGGGATCGCTCCCCAATCCGGATGCGGAGGAAACCCTCGATAACCCCACATGCGGCGATCGCATTACCGTGCAACTCACTTTCACGGATGGCAAAATCACCGATCTTCGCCATGAAACACGCGCCTGCATGCTCTGTCAGGCCGCCGCCTCGGTCCTTGGGGAGGAAGCCGCAGGCCATAGTCTTGAAGAGTTGTGCGAAACGCGGGACGATCTTGCTGCCTTTCTGAAAAACGAGAAGGAAAAAGCGCCCGCAGGCTGGGAAAAGCTTGACCTCTTCTCCGTTGTCGCGGAGCATAAATCCCGGCATCTTTGCGTGCTTCTGCCCTTCGATGCCACCATCAACGCCCTCGAAATGAAGAACAAGAAAAGCTGACATGCGCCGTAAAAACCCGAAAATCGGAAACCTGCCCGATCTCCCCTCCCCCTGCACCGGCATCTGCAGCATGGATATGCAAAATCTCTATTGCCGGGGCTGTTTTCGGACGCGCCTTGAAATCGGCGGCTGGGCCCTGATGAGCAACGAGGAAAAGCTCGCCGTTATCAAGGAACTCCGGGTCCGGCGTCGGGAATCGCGGGGGAAAAATACGTCGTCATAATTTTGCCCCTTTCCACCTGCTAAATAGGCTCGCCGTAATGCATCGCCGTGATCTTTCGAGAGGGTGAGTGGATGTATCTGAGAACGTTGAGCCTTTTGACAGTTGCCTTTCTGTCGATCCTGTTTGTTGTCATGGCGCACTTCATGCCAGGCACAACCACATTGATGGCCGCGACCGATGATGCCGATCTCAAATGCCTTGCCCAGGCCGTTTATTTCGAAGCCCGCGGCGAACCCTTCAGTGGCCAGATTGCCGTTGCCCAGGTGGTCCATAATCGCGTTGCCGCCCGCAACAAGTCTTATTGCGATGTTGTTTTTGAAGGCAGTGAGCGCCGAAACCGGTGCCAGTTCTCCTTCGCCTGCGATGGCAAGTCCGATATTGCCAGGAACAAGATTGCATGGAAGCAGGCCCTCGATATCGCCGCCCTCGTGAAAAGCGGCTATCTGCGGGATCTTTCCGGCGACGCCACCTTCTATCACGCAATCAGCGTTTCTCCGCGCTGGTCCAAATCAATGAAAGAGACAGCTTCGATCGGTCACCATATCTTTTACCGTCGAATGTGATTACCCCAGGAGAGTGGAAAAGGACGGCAACGGTCGTACTTTTCCACCCCACCTGCCCTTCTCTTATCCTCCAGTTTCGATATCCGTTTTAGAAACGCCAGAAATTCATTGCCTGAACCGGCATATGAATTTTTCGTGATGTCAATCACATACATTTTGTGAAAAATCATGCACACTT
>SBHH01000143.1 GCA_006226265.1 Alphaproteobacteria bacterium
GCTATTTGGCGATTATAGAAATGACGGTGCAAGAGCGGGCTTCATTTGAGCTTTCAGATCGGGAGTGATAGGCTCTCCATCTCTCTTTCGGATAAATATATGACCCAAATGACAAACGCAGACGAAAACTCCCGCCTTGTTGAAGATATCGCCGCCAATTTCGCCGATATTACTGCGCGCATTGCGAAAGCTTCGGAAAAATGGGACCGCAAGGCTGAGGATGTGACGCTGGTCGCGGTCAGCAAGCGCCAGCCGGATGCGGCGGTCGAGGCGGCGCTTCTGTACGGCCACCGGACATTTGGTGAAAACCGGGTGCAGGAGGCACAAGCAAAATGGCCCGGTTTTCGCGAGAAATATAGCGGGATCGAGCTGCGTCTGATCGGCCCCCTGCAGACCAACAAGGCGAAGGAGGCCGTTGCCCTTTTCGATGTGATCGAAAGCGTCGACCGGCCGAAACTCGCCAAAATTCTCGCAAAGGAAATGGCGGCAATGGGGCGGGCGCTCCCCGTCTATATTCAGGTCAATACGGGGGAGGAGCCGCAAAAGGCAGGCGTTGCCCCGGGTAACGCGGATGATTTCATCAAGGAATGCCGCGACCTCGGCCTTGATGTGGTGGGCCTCATGTGTATCCCCCCGGCTGAGGAACAGCCCGCGCCGCATTTTGCGTTATTAAAAAAAATCGCCGAGCGGAACGGCCTTCATAAACTCAGCATGGGGATGAGTGCGGATTTCGAAACCGCCGTGCAGTTCGGCGCAACCTCGGTTCGGGTCGGAACGGCGCTCTTTGGGGTACGCGACCGCTAGGAAGTTTCCACATCCGGCACTCGGATATCGATCCGGCTCTCTGCTTCAATAAGAGAGAGAAGCTCCAGGAGATCCCCTTTTTTCAAGGCGATACAGCCTTCCGTACCGCTGTAGCCTTCGCGTGCGACATGCATGAAAATGCAGCTTCCCGCGCCCGGCACGACCGGCGCGTCGTTATGGCCGATCACCACCACCAGATCATACAGGCCGTCCGCGCGCCGCATTTTTTCATGGGACGCGGTGAAGGGCAGGCGGACGGGCCGGTTATATTCTGCATGTCCCGACGCGTCGCACCAGCCATCTTCGGGCTTGATCTCGGCAACCGGCAAGGCGCATTCCGGCGTTGCCAATTTATCTGCGCGGTAAAGAAGCCGCCGCAGGGGATAACGCCCGGCCGGTGTTGCATGATCCCCTTCGCGCTTATTCGCCGTGATCCCGGCCTTGCCAAGGGCACAGGGGTAGCGCCGCCCGGCAAATTCGAGCCATCCTTTCGACGCATCGTCGGTGCGGGCGGTGACAATCATATCCATGAGGGGACTTTACGAAAAAGCGCCCGCGCTGTCATCCGGTGGAATGCAATTGCGGATCGGAATTTGAAAAGGCCTTATGGCTTGAAGCCGGGCCGGGCTGGGAACAATTGCTGCTGACGTTCCGGATGGGCGGCAAAGCCTGAGGTTTTCTGGTATTTTGCGGTGGCCTCCGCGGCGGTCAATTGCGGTGTGCTGACGGTGGGCGGCGTGATATGGCCGGCTGCGTGTGACCCGCCAGCTGCGGTTCCGGCCCCGCCCGGCGCAAGGCGGAAGCTTTTCAGGACGGCTTCCATCTGGGCTTCGGTCAGGTTCGGGGTTTGAAGCTGGCGCGCTTTCTCGATATCTCGTACAAGGTTTGGCCTTTGCCCGCGCCATTTGAGGCCGATCGGGGCAAGATGCGGGGCCTCTGCCGTGATTTCCTTCGTGGGCTGCTGAATGGCGGGCGCCGCCTGCTCGTGGGCCGGTGCCTTGAGCGGCGCGGTCGTCATCTGGCCCTCGCTCACCGGCGCGGCTTTTACGGCCGGTACTTCCTTTGTGGCATCGGTGTCTGCTGCCTTCCGGGGTGCGGAAGGGGCCGGATTTTCGGCAATAAGGGTTGCCGCCGCCGGAGTTACCGCTGCCGGGGCTGCGTAATAGCTTGCCTCCGCGCCGCCATCCTCGCCCGACTTATTGCTGAGTCCGCGCGAGGCGACCAGCACCTTTTCCGTCGGTGCGCCGATGTCCTTGCCGGCGTCATCACCGCCGAACAGGGCGATGACATTGCCGCCAATGTCCTTGCCTGTCGCTTGCTCAACCGCACTGTTGAGAAGCCCGGCAACGAAGCCGATGCCGCCGCCGTAAATCGTATCGCCGATCATCCGGGCGCCGGGGCTGATTTCATCGCCGGTAATCTCGCGGTAGACAGAGGCCACTCCCGGGATATGCTGCAGCGGATTGATGATATCGAGGAAGTCGTTGAAGCCGAACCCGTCCTTGCCGAAACTTTCGCTATCTCCCTTGCCCTGCGTATCGGCAGGCGCAGACTCATAGCGCGCGACCGGTGCATTCGGCAGGTCCCGCTCAAGATAGGCATAGGGGTCGTGAGTTATGGCGTTTATCGGCATTCATCTCTCCTCGCGGATTAAGAAAGCAAGGAGCGTGCCAGAGGCGGCGGCGAAAAAGCCGTTATTTTTTGGCGCGGGCGGCGGTGCGGCGGCGCAACCGGCCGCCCGGTCGGCAATATCTGCCGGGTCAGCCCCTAAAGATAATGCCCACTCCGCTTTTTCTTGGTGGCGAGGTAGAGCTCGTTATGGGTATTGGACGGGAATTTATGCGCGACCCGCTCTGTCACCTCGATGCCATGCCGCTCCAGTCCGGCTACCTTTTCGGGATTGTTGGTCATGAGGCGGATTCTTTTGAAGCCGAGCAGCTTGAACATTTCCGCGGCGGGCAGGAATATCCGCTCATCCGCATCGAAACCGAGCCGTTCGTTCGCATCGATGGTATCGAAGCCCTGTCCCTGCAGGTCATAGGCGCGCAGCTTGTTGATGAGGCCAATGCCGCGCCCCTCCTGCGCAAGGTAGAGAAGCACGCCGCCGCCCGCCTCCTGCAGCGCTTTTAGGGCGCCGCGCAGCTGCTCCCCGCAGTCGCATTTGAGCGAGCCGATGAGATCGCCGGTAAAGCATTCTGAATGCAGCCGGGCGAGGACCGGGTCCCGACGGCTCGGATCGCCGACGACAATGGCCAGATGCTCGATCCCGCCATCTTCCGGCCGGAAAGCATGGAAGGTCGTGTTCTCCGACGCCTGCAGCGGAACCCGTGCCGCCGCGACGGGGCGAAGGCGCATCGCCGCGGTCTCCTCGAACGCCGTGATGTCCGCCATATCGATCACGGAGAGATCTTCCCTCCCGGCAATTTCTGCTACATTATCGAGCGCGACCGGCGCGGCGAGAACGGAAGGGAGAAGCCGCGCCAGCTTCGCAAGCTTCACCGCCGGGAAAAAGCTTTCGGGTGCCGGATCGATCAGGCGGCTGAAGGGTCCGCGAAACGGCTGGTCCAGATCATGGGTTGCATCGGCAAGGGCGCGCATGAGCGGGGCATCCATCCAGTCCTCAATCTCGACGCGGATGATCTCCTCGCCGGTCGGCATGATATGGAGCACATTGGCGCGATGTGCGGTCAGGACCAGCACGGGTTTCGATCCGCTTCGTATTGCCAGATTTTCAAGTTCCGGCTGGAACGCCATTTCCGTTGCAAGGACAAGGCTTGCCTCCCGGGGGCCGCGCACGAAGACGGGCAGCCCCCGGCGCAGATCGGCGATGGCCCGGTCGACGGCGCGCAAGATGCGCAGGTCGGTTGTTTTCTTCTCGTTATTATCACTCATCTGTCTGAATCCGGTTGGCGGGAGCGGCCCGGGCGGACATCGGTCCGGCGAGGCCGCCGGCCGCCTGGTCAATCTGTTCTGCCCCGAACCTACGATTACGGCGCGAAAAGCGCAAGAAAAGGCTTGATCCAAAAGGCCGAATCGCGGGTTTTTCTGGTTTGGGCGCACGGTGGTTTTTCAAGCGTGTCCGCGCTCTTGTCTTGCCAGCATAAAAATATGCGCCTAACCTCTCGCCATGACAAAATCCTGGCACCAGATGACGGCCCTGGAACTCGGCCGCGAAATCGGAAATGGCACGATCGATCCGGTCGATCTTGCGCATTATTTCTTCGATCGCATCAAAAGCGCCGATCCGGAGCAGCGGATCTATGTCCGCCTGACGGAGGAACGCGCCTTTTCCGAGGCCCGCGCCGCCGCCGCCCGGGCGCGCGACAAGAACCGGCGCGGCCCGCTCGACGGGGTGCCGATTTCCTGGAAGGATCTTTTCGATACCGCCGGTGTCGTGACCGAGGCGGGCACGAAACTTCTGGAAGGGCGTATCCCGAGCGAAGATGCCGAATGCCTGCAGCGCGCGACGCGCGCCGGTCTGGTCTGTCTCGGCAAGACCAATATGCCGGATGTCGCCTTTTCCGGGATCGGTGTCAATCCCTGGACCGGGACGGGCCCGAACCCCTACGATCAAACGACCGACCGCGTGCCAGGCGGCTCGTCCGCGGGCGCCGCGCTCTCGGTCGCACAAGGACTTGCCGCTGCCGGAATTGGTTCGGATACGGCGGGATCGGTGCGCATTCCCGCCGCCTGGTGCAACATCACGGGGCTTAAAACCACCCATGGGCAAATCTCGCTTGAAGGGGTTGTGCCGCTTTCCTATACGCAGGATACGGTTGGGCCGCTCACGCGCGATATCGCCGATGCCAATGCGATTTATGCAATCCTGTCGGGGCGGCCCGCTGCCGATTTAAAGGGTGCGTCGCTCGAAGGGGTGCGGATTTTGCGCGCGACGTCGCATTTCGATGCACTCACCGACCCTGCCATAACGGGCCGGATCAAGGAGGCTCTGGCCCTTTTGACGGCCGCAGGCGCTGAAGTGATCGAAGGACCCGTGCCTGCCTTCGATGATGTGATCAAGCTTTCGGTGGCCCATGGCAGCCCCGCCGCGATCGAGGCCTGCATGCTTTACGGAGATATGATCCGCGCGCATCCTGAAAATATCTATCAACCGATTGCCGAGCGCATTCTGGCGGCGGAAGGCTTTACTGCCGTCGATCTCGCTGCGCTCTATCACGGGCAGGCACGGCTCGCAAAGGAATATCTTGACCAGACGGCCGGTTTCGACCTTGTCGTCGGCCCGACCCAGCCGAAACATCCGCCCGCCATCGGGCCGCTTTTGCAAAATGTTGAAAGTTACCTCAAGGCAACGCACATGTCGATCAGCCTGACGCGGCTTGCCAATCTGCTGACCCTTTGTGCGACGACGCTGCCCGCCGGGCTGCTGGATGGGCTGCCCGTCGGCCTCATGCTGATGTCACCCGCCCATACGGAAGGCAAGCTTCTGCGCCTCAGCGCTGCGGCGGAAAAGGCGCTCTCTCCCCTTAATGCCTAAAAAATAACCAAAATCGGCATTTTGAATAAAAAATAGGCACTTCGGAGCCTGTTTTTTGTTGAATTTTTGCGCGCTCTATCCCTAACAATTTGAAAAATAATAAGAAATTAACATGCACCTTAACTGGCTCTCAGCAA
>SBHH01000210.1 GCA_006226265.1 Alphaproteobacteria bacterium
TATCCATGGCGTTGGCATCGATGCCTTCGCGAAACGGGCGGCGGAACTTGCCGAGCTGTACGGGGAGCGGTTCCGCATCTCCCCCGCCGCGCTCGACAAGCTCAGAAAAAACGAGAAGAAAGCCGCATAAAGGGCTTATCCAGATAGATAAAAAGGCGGCCGGATTACTCGGGCCGCCTTTTTGACTGGAGAATTTTATCAGCCGATTTTGACGACCGCCTTGCCAATCATTTCGCGTTTCTCGATTTTTGAAAGCGCGTCCGGCACCTGCGCGAGCCCGTCAAGTTCGACGAGCGGCATATCGAGCGCGCCCGCCGCAATGGCCTTAAGCACGGTCTTCGCAATGACGGGCAGCCCTTCGGGCTTGCGCCAGCGGTAATAACCCAGCACCACCCCGTGGACGGAGCGGTTTTTGACCAGGAGCCGGTTGGCCGCAAATTTCGGAACCCCGCCGCCCGCAAAACCGATCACCAGATAGCGGCCGTTCCAGTCGAGGATATTGGCCGCCTGCTCGGCAAAATCGCCGCCAACGGGATCGAGGACGATATCCACATCCCGCCCGTCATTGACGGCGCGAACGCGTTCGCGCAAATCCGCCCCATAAAGAAGCGCCGCATCGGCACCCGCCTTCCGACAGGTTTCAGCCCGCGCTTCACTACTGACGGCGGCGATGACGCGCGCGCCGTGATATTTGGCAAGCTGGATCGCGGAAAGGCCAATGCCGCCTGCGGCACCGCCCACAAGGACCGTCTCGCCTTTGGCGATCCCCGCCTTGTCGGTCAGCGCCATTTCGGAGGTAAGCGCGACGGAGAGCGCCGCCGCTGTCTTCACCATGTCGCAGCCTTCCGGCAATTTGAAAACTTCGGAAATTTTTGCGCTCACATATTCCGCCTGCCCGCCGTCATAGACGAGGGCCGCAACCCGGTCGCCGATAACGAACCCGGAGACGGACGACCCAAGGGCGGAGATAACACCCGCCACTTCCATTCCGGGCGAGAACGGGGTTTCATGCTTGTTCTGATGCTTGTTCCGGCTCATCAGCACATCGACATAGGACACGCCGGCGGCGACCACCTTGATCAGGACTTCCCCTTCCTCCGGCACAGGCCTATTCGTTTCCTGAACCGTCAGGGCAGCGGGGCCGTCATATTCGTTACAGATAAGAGCTTTCATAAAACTGCCTTCCTAAGGAAATTTGGCCCGCCATCGGATGAAGGCGGGCCAAATCTTGAAGTCACATAACGTTACGGGTTGGCACGGCACGTCATGCGCGGGGGAATAATCCGCAGATACGACTACTTCGCTTCCGGCGGAATCAGCTCATCAGGGACATCAATTCCGGCTTCCTTGTAATATTTATAGGCGCCGATATGCAAAGGAGTGTTCATTTGCTGCAATCCGGTCTCTGGCGTGATGGATTTCATCCAGGCGGCCGCCTGCGCGAGATCCGCGCTGTGAGTGAAAATTCCTTTGGTAATATTGTACACGTCTTCCTCGCTCATCCATTTGGTGGTGCCAAGACCAACGATTGAGCCCAGAAGGCGGACATCCGTCTCATTAACCAGGTTCTTGTACTGACCTTTTGGCAAGGTGAAGAAGGCCCGGCCAGCCACACTGGTGGCGGCTTTCATACCTTCCGAGTCAAGAGCGGAATCCGGAATGCCAAGTATTCTGATTTTACCGATTGTTGCCAGCTGCGTAATCTGCGGACTGGGAACTGAAGTCGGAACAAAATAGACATCGACCTGTCTGTCCTGGAAAGCCTGCAACGCAGAACTCCAGTCATAATTGACCTCCTGGTAATCCTTTTTTGGCTCATAGCCCGTGGACCCTTTGATAATCTGCCGGACAACCGTCCGCGCGGCGCCGGACGGAGGTCCTGTAAAAATGGTCTTGCCTTTCAAATCCGCCATGGATTTAATCCCGGAATCCGCCCAGGTGACGCCCTGGTATGGTCCCAGTGGATAATTAAGAACGCCGCGAAGATTGCTGAAAAGCTCCTTGGCGCCATCCATCTTCGCATACATTTTCTGGCCGTTTTTCATAAAATGGTTGATCGAAACCGCTGTTACGAAAAGATCCAGATCCTTCTTCGCCGCATCGACTGCCTGACGTGTCGCCGGCGAGCCCGTCGAAAGCTGAATATTGTATCCAAATTCCTTTTTCAGGATCTCGATTGCCGCAATCGAGAAGGTGGTGGTCGGCGAAGCCGCGCCGAGCGACGCCATTTTGAACGATTTCTCGGCAGACGCAACCTGCGCCGTTGCCAGCATGGCCGACAGGCCAATAGCCGCCGCGCCAAATGTACTTACCAGCTTTCCAAACTTCATAACTTTCTCCCTTCAACTTGCTCCCTGGTGATTATGTTTATTTTTATTTACTGAACTGACTTGCGCCGGAACCGGAGGGTCCCGAAACCGATCAGCAAAATGGCAGCCAAAATAAATCCGTACTGCAACATCGGGATCTGGACCAGCAGCCCGGCCCCGACAATGGCACGAATTCCCCTTTCAGGCATACCAAGGGGTTGCCGCTCAAACCCGATGAGCGCCGTATTGATGAGCCAGATCGCAACTGCGAGACTTATAGTCACCCGCAGGAATTCCACCGGCTCGAACGAACCGACCAGTAGCAGTGACGGTTCGTAAACGAAAATGAACGGAATAATGAACCCGACGAGGGCCAGACGCACCGCTACCACGGCGGTCGAGAACGGATGTGCATTGGCAATCGGGGCCGCGGCGAAGGCACCAATGGCAACCGGCGGCGTAATCGCCGAGAGGACACCGAAATAGAAGACGAACATATGCGTTGGCAAGAGTTCTGCACCGAGCCGCTGCATGACCGGTCCCAGCACCAGAATAATGATGAGATAGGCCGGCAGGGTCGGCATCCCCATACCCAGAACAAGTGCCGCGAGTGCTGTGGTGAGAAGGGCTGCAAAAAGCGAGAATTCACTGAATTCCGCAACGACAGACGCGAATGAAATGCCAAGCCCCGTGAGGTTGAACACACCGAGAATAACGCCAATACAACCGACAGCCACGATAATCCAGGCGCTCGCCTGACCTGCTTTTTTCAGAACTTCCCAGATCACTTTCGGGTTTTCGCGGTTTTTCTTGTTAAGCGCACCGAGGATGATCGCGGCGACAATCGCCCAGAAGCCAGCCAGCGCAGGAGAACGACCGATAACGAGAATGAAGACGATGACCGCAATCGGTATGATGAACAGCAGGCAGGCCAGCAGGTCCTTGCGGTTGAGGGGAGGTCGTTCGGAAGCGGGCAAGGGCTCGATCCCGTCGGCGCCCGCCTGAATGGAGATGGAGGCAAAAAGCGAACCATAGTAAAAAAGCGCCGGAATAAGCGCGGCGATACAGATCGTCGTATAGGATTCCCCCGTCAGATCCGCCATCAGGAAGGCGGCTGCCCCCATGACCGGTGGCACGATCTGCCCGCCGGTCGAGGCTGCCGCCTCGACCCCGCCGGCCATCGCAGGCGAAAAGCCGCGACGCTTGATCATCGGAATGGTGAAGGATCCGGTGCCAACCACATTGGCCGTTACGCTGCCGGACATGCTGCCGAAGATCGCGCTGGCGACCACGGCGGAATGGGCCGGTCCGCCCCGCGTCCGCCCCGTAAGCGCGACGGAGGCGCGGATGAGCGCATCGCTCGCGCCGGTGCCTTCCAGGATCACGCCGAAAACAACGAAGATCAGCACAACCTGCAGCACGACCCCCATGGGCATGCCATAGACACCCTGGAAGCTGTAAAAAATTGTCTGCATGGATCGGTTGAGAGAAAAGCCGGAATGATGCAGGAAACCCGGCAGATACTGGCCATAGAGACAATAAAGAATACCAAGGCCCGCAATGATCACGATGGGCAGGCCGAAAAGACGGCGCGTCGCCTCCAGAAGGACAAGGCAGGCCGCTAACGCTGCGGTGATATCGATGGCCTCGTAGGAGAACATCGTCTCTTCGATCAGCGCCTGGATCTGGATGAATTTATACGTGCCGAAAATGAAAATCGCGATCAGCGCGATATCAAACAGCCAGAGAAGCGGCGCGGGCACAACGCTCTTCCCGGCACCCAGTTCTTTCTGTCGGCGAGCAAGCGGATTGCCGAGGATCGTCACGGCAACTGCACCGCAAAGGATCCAGCCCCTGCCATAGGTAATATCCCATTCTCCGGCAATCGCGACATAAATTGCCTGCAAGGCAATCACCGATCCGACGATGGCAGAAATCCAGAGAGCAATAGATTTAATATTTAACGTCACCGGTGCAGTCCTTCTCTCTAGAAACCGGAGGGAGCAATATAGGGACAATCGGCAATCGACCAGTCGGGCACTGGCTCGGTCTTGAAAATCTGCCGGAGATGCACTTCATCCGGACCGTCGCCGATCCGGAACCAGCGGGCATATGTATGGGCATGATGTATCAACGTGTCGTCCGTCCCCCCCATGGCGCCAAAGAGCTGCACGGCCCGGTCCGCCACTTTCTGAAGCATCCGGGGCGTCGTCACCTTGACTTCTGACACGGCCCGCCAGGTTTCCCGGTCGGGCTTGTTATCGAGCAGCCAGGCCGCCCGCTGGATAAAGAGGCGCGTCATGTCGATATCGATGCGCGCCTCGGCAATCCATTTCTGAACTGTATCATATTCAATAATTGTCCGGCCAAAGGTTTTGCGCTCATGCGCACGGGCAACCATCTGCGCCAGCACCATTTCGGCAAGCCCGATGCAGCGCATGCTGTGATGGATGCGGGCAGGCCCCAGACGCACCTGCGCGCCCTTGAATCCCTGCCCCCGCTCTCCAAGGAGGTTGGCGACAGGCACGCGGACATTTTCAAGCTGGAATTCGCCGATCGGGGCAACGAAATCGGCCCAACCCATGAAGCGAAGCTCCCGAAGCAATGTGAGCCCTTTCGTCCCGATCGGCACAATGACCATGCTGTGCTGTGACGTGCGCGCCGCATCGGGATCGCTCACCCCCATGACGATCAGGAAGGAACAGTCGGGATGTGCGCCGCCGGTCGCGAACCATTTCCGGCCATTCAGTACGATCTCGTCGCCGTCAAACTCGACCCTCGTCTCGATATTCGTGGCATCGGAAGAGGCGACGAAAGGCTCCGTCATCGCGAAGGCAGAACGGGTTTCCGCATTCAGCAGCGGATTGAGCCAGCGCTCTTTCTGTTCGGGTGTCGCAAGGGCCTGCAGCATGGCCATATTCGGGACTTCCGGCGCATGGCAATTAAACGCCATTGAGCCCCAGGGAATACGGCCCAGAATTTCAGCTATCGGCGCGAATTCCATATTGGAAAGGCGGGTGCCTGGCTCATCCGGAGCAAGAGCCGGCAGCGCAAGATTCCAGAGCCCCTG
>SBHH01000177.1 GCA_006226265.1 Alphaproteobacteria bacterium
GATCACGCGGACATTGTCGCCGGTATTCTTCCGGTCATAGGAAAATTCGGCTGCGTTATCGATGGATTTTTCCGTCAGCGGCATGACGAAATCGCCGTCCGCATTCGTCCGAATCATATTGCTGTTGTAGTCAAAGGCAGCAAGCTTGCCGAGACCAAAAAAGTCACCATCACCGATAACGACCATGACGGGCTTGCCGTCCTGGTTAAGGATGATATCCTTGACGACGCCAACACGCTCATTGTCGTTATAGACCGGGGTGTTGATCATGGCGTCTGCCGTGGCCCGGTCATTGATACGGACCTTGGAAACATCCAGTTTGCCGCTGTCCTTGTCGAAGATGAAGGCCTTAACGTCATGATAGGCTTCCTTCGTGGCATCCGTAGCATCGTCTGCTGCGTTGGAGACGGCATTCTTGGTTTTATCCCAACCTTTCTTGGTTGCATCCGCAGCGTCTTCAGCCGTATCGGAGACTGCTTTCTTGGTCTTGTCCCAGCCTTCCTTCACGTCCTGCTTGGTTTCCTGCATAGTCGTAGAACCCGAATCCTGCTTCATGGTGCTGTCATCGGTTTGTGACTGTGCTGCGAGAACCGGTGCGGCTCCCAAAAGTGCAACGATAGATACGGCAGCTAAAAGTTTCTTTTTCATAAGAACTCTCCTTGTGCTGTTGAACGATTTCGCATCCCCACCAACGACTGTTTCTGGAATTGGTTCCGGTAATCATGCGGATTTGTCGCGGAACAAAAAATGGTCTCATTTGTTGGTGTCAGGAGTTTAAGCACATGCAATCAAGCGGAGCTTTCCGTATGACAGAGAGAGAAGAGTATATCCTGAACGATCTCATTGCTGTATGCGCCGTCGCCCGCAAATGCTGCATTGATGCGGCGGAACAGGCAGAACATAGGAAAGCGATCGAGACATTCCGTGATATGGCTGAAACGAGGCAGGAAATTATTGCCAGCCTTAAATCGCAAATAATCGCAAGAGGCGGAAAGATAACGCCCAGAGGCGAGTATGCGGAAGTTATGTGGGAAGCCGCGGACGATCTTGCCATCGGCATGCCGGAGCGCGACGAGACTCTTGTCATGGTGCTAGATGAAATCAACAACCGGGCGCAGATATTCTTCCGTCAGGCCGTAACCAAATCCTGGTCGCAGGAACATGTGATCTTGCTGGAGCATCAGCTCCGTCAGCTTGGTGACGATCACGAGAGGATGCAAACCCTGCGCTATTATCTCGAGCGGATTTCCTGAAAGATTTTTAGCGGGTTTTCAGAACCGATAACCGAGCGAGAGGGCACCGAAAACGGACGGATCGTCCTGTCCGTAGAATTCCTTTGTCCGGTAGACGAGTGTATAACTCAGGCGATAGCGGCCGTACGTCACGGCAACGCCGGCATTCGCGTCCCCGACCAAATATCTTTTATCCACACTGGAGGAGGAGCGGAAGGTATTGCCATCGAGAAAGATGTTGCGGGCCACTGCCCGGACATCCACTCCGGCGAAGAGATACCAACTCCAGTCATTTTCCGGCACATCGAAAAAACCCGTTCCGGGCAGGGCGGGGCGCACGCGCACGGGCGCATCCTGCCACATGTCCTTTGAGGGACGGACGCTGAGATTGAAACCTGCATTGGCAAATGTGTAAACATTGCCGAGCGTAACGCCGTAATGCGGCGCGGCCGCGAAGTTTAGGCCCACAAAATCCTGACTCAGATATTGCGGATGGCGGCGCTGCCAGGCGACCACGATTGCAGGTTCGTTCTTGAGCTGGTTGGACCAGCCCTCGGGTTTCGGACTGTCGGTGATATATTTATGGACAAACGTCTGGGTCTGCTTGCCAAGCGCCCAGGGGCCAACAACGCCAAGCGAAACTTCGACCTCATCCACATGATCATCCGTTGCGGTCGCAAGTCCGATTGCGCCATAAAGATGTGCGGCCCAGGGCCGGTCATTCGGGTTTGGTGCCGGGTTCGTGATATCGCTCGGCGTATAGAGATTCTGGCCGAAGGAATAAAAGACGCTGGTGCTGTCATTGATTTCGAATGTTGGGATGTAATCGTCGATTTTATAGGCGATGGCGGGCATTTCCGCACCGGAATCGAGATAGCCGAACCGGACCCCGCTTGTGTAGTTCTTGTCCGTGCCGCGCCCGCCGATGGAATCATTTTCGATCACCAGCGTGAAAATCTTCTGATTCTGATTGCCCGAAATTGTATCGGCGGATGCCTCCTCCGGTGTTTGTTGGGCGGCCGTGCTGGAAGTTTCCAGATCCGGGGCTTCTGTCTCCGCCGCACCCGCATGAAAGGGAGAAAGAAAGAGGACAAATGCAATGAACAAGACAGAAATGAATATCGGCATGGCTTTTCGACATAATAAAACCGCCCCACATGAGGCGGTTAGAAGCAGTATATCCAAAATTTTGCGGCAGGATAATGGAAAGAACGGGGAATTCCATACACCCAGGGATCCAACCCCGCTCTCATCCAAAGTATTTTCCGGCCGCGAGCCCGGCCATGGCGGCAACCAGCATCGCCGTTTTCGGATTGTCCGCCGCAGCTTCCATCAGATCGTCGCCGGTGTTTGCGACCACGCTTTCCATCAAGGCACGAAGCTCATCCTCGCTCTCTCGGGCCGAGCGGCCCGCCTTTCTGAAAAGATGACTCGCCATCAGGACAGCAAGCCCTGCAAGCGCGAAAAACACGCCGGCCGTCGCCAAGGCGGCGACAGCCGGCATCCAGTAGATCAGCAGACTGGTGTAAAGCGCGAAGGACAAATAGAGCAGCATCAGGACTGCCAAAATGCCGGCCGTCGCAAGCAGACCAATAGCGGCCTTGCTATGACGGAAAAAATCCGTGCGACGGGACGGCAGATTACTCAGTAGAAGCTGCTGCAAAATCTGAAGCAACGGGGCCACTGATTACCTCCGGTGACGAAGGAGCATGTTGGTCAGAAAGCCTGCAGCGAAGGCAATCGCAAGGGATTGACCCGGCTTATCCTGAACCTGTTCTTCAACCTTGTGAAGGCCTTCCCGGCCACGCTCGCTTAAATGATGGATTTTTGCCTTGGCCTGCTCACGGAACCGGCCAGCCTGTTCGGCACCGTTTGCGCTGAGGCTCTTGCTGAGTGTCTCGACATCGGACTTCAACGACGCGAGGTCTTCCTTCAGATCGTTGAATTCTGCGGAAGCAGTATTTTCTTTTGGCATGTAAAACCTCCTATTCGTTGAGATGTCCTAACCAACAGCTCATTGCAAAAAGAGTTCCATGCTCTATTCCGGTGGAGAAAACATATATCCGACGCCCCGCACGGTGCGGATGATATTATTGCCTTCGGTCCCGAGTTTTTTCCGAATGCGGCCAACCTGGATATCGATAACGCGGTCATAGGCGTCGAACTCGCCTCCGCGCGTAAGGTCGAAAAGCTGTTCCCGGCTCAGGGCGCGGCGGGGAGCAAGGGCGAGTGCTTCCAAAAGTTTGAACTCACCGGTTGTAAGATCAAGCGACTGCCCTTCTTGATCAAAGAGCTGAAACTGGTTCCGATCAAGGGTAAAGCCATTGAAATCGATCTTTTCAATTGCCTTCGTGCCCTTCCCGTTGGTCTCCGTTCCAGGAATATCCCTGGCCGGTGACTTGACCCGGCGGAGTGCAGCCTTGATGCGAGCGGCTAGCTCGCGCATTTCGAAGGGCTTGGTCATATAGTCGTCCGCTCCCATTTCAAGGCAAACGATTTTCTCGGTCGTGTCGTCCTTGCCGCTGACGACGATAATGGGTACGGCGGTCTTACTGCGAATCATGGTGATCAGGCTGATGCCGTCCGCGTCCGGCAAAACCAGGTCGAGAAGAATGACATTCACTCTCGCGCTCTCCAGCTTTTCAGAGAGTGATGCACCGTCACAGGCTGTAATGACGCCATATCCCTCGCCCTCCAGATACTGCCGGAGCAATTCCTGAAGGCCCGCGTCGTCATCAACTGACAGCACAATACCTTTATTCATAAGGATTTATCCTTTCAATGCCCGGGCTCTTTGGTCATTTACAAAGATGTTACAATGTTTTTCATGTTTGCAACATAGCTGAGCTACGGAGGTTACAAGCCGCAGTTATCTTCTGATCATTGGTCAGGATCACTATTGATCGGAAGGAGTAGAAATGTTCAGCAATCAGCAGCTTACCAACGAGATGCCGGGACTTGAGAAATTCGCGCGCCGTCTGACACGTAACAAGCAGGACGCCGATGATCTGACGCAGTTCACGCTTCTTCGGGCAATGGAAAAGAAACATCTGTTTCGCAAGAATACGGATCTTTTCAAATGGACTTCAAAGATGATGTATAACCTGTTTGTATCGGACTACCGTCGTCGGGTGAAGTATCAGACGCGTTATGATCCGGAAAGCTTTCTTGAAAACGAATCAGTCGATGCGCCGCAGGAAGCACAGGTCGATCTCGGCCATGTCGGCGATGCCATGGAGGAGATGACGGATGAGCATCGTGAAATTCTCGTGATGATCTGCGTCCAGGGCATGCGTTATCATGAGGTGGCCTGTCAACTCGGTATTCCGGTTGGCACCGTCCGCTCCCGCCTGTCGCGGGCCCGCGACCAGTTAAAGCAGCGTCTGACGGAGGAATCAGCGCCGTCCTGACCCGCATGCTTGTCTCCTCGATGCGCGGATATTCAAAGAGCAGGCTGTTCTTGTACAAGGAATTTCAGGATGACAGATTTCAGGTCCTGCTCAACAATCGGCTTTGGTAGATAGGCGTCCATCCCCGCGTCCAGGCATTTGTCCTTGTCACCGATCAGGGCGTGAGCCGTCATTCCGACAATTGGCGTCCGGGACAGGCTTTTCTCTTCCTCGATACTGCGGATGAGACGGGTGCTTGTAAACCCGTCCATCTCCGGCATTTGAATATCCATCAGGATCAGGCTGTAATGGTTATCATTCCAAAGGTTGACGGCTTCCAGTCCGGTTTGTGCAACGTCGTAATTGATCCCAAGATCTTCCAGAAAATATCCAAGCACGGCAACATTGCCGTCATAGTCCTCGACCAGCAGAATTTTCTGCGTATCGCGTATTGCCGACTTCTGGCGGTCGGTTAGTTTTGCGCGGAGGTGCGCATCCATTTCTTGTCGGCGCTCGGCCTCGGTTTCTTCCGGCAGCGGCAGGATCAGGGAGAAGGTCGATCCTTTCCCGAGCTTGCTTTTGACTTCAATATCACCGCCCATCAGATCCGCCAGCCGCTTCGAAATCGACAGGCCGAGACCGGTTCCGCCGAATTTGCGGGAGACGGAGGAATCAGCCTGTTTGAACTGTTCGAACACCAGGTTGATATGATGTTCGGCAATACCGATACCGGTATCCTCAACATCGATACGAAGAAAAAGAATTCCGCCGCGCCGCTCGGTTTTTGTTGTCACATGAATATGGCC
>SBHH01000236.1 GCA_006226265.1 Alphaproteobacteria bacterium
AAAAGCATAAAAGATGTGAAATTCGCCCGAATGTGTTGTATCCGGGTCATATTTGATCTCGTGGTGGATATTGTGCAGCGAAAAACCTATGTATGGCCTGAAAGCCGTGGTAGTGGGGGACAGGGTTTACGGTGACGGAACGAAATTGTGAGTGACAATTCAACCGGCCAGCGCGTGGTAGCTGCGGCAGCATACGGACGGCTTTTGCGGGAGTTTGTTGCTCCTTACAAGGGACGGTTGTTCCTTGCGGTTGTCTTTATGATTGTAAGTGCCTTCACATCTGCGGCGACAGCCTTCGTGATGAAGCCGATTGTCGACAAGGTGTTTTTTGACAAGGATCCGGCCTTTGTTATTTACACCACGGCGGCAGTCATTATCATTTTCGCAGCCCGCGGGTTCGCAACATATGGCCAGACCATTGTCATGGACTGGGTTGGCACGCGCGTTGTCTCGGATATCCAGCGGGTGTTATTTGGCAGGCTGATGCTGGCGGATCTTGCCTGGTTCCATGATAATCCGACTGGCAAACTCATTTCCCGTTTCGTCTTCGATACGAATCAGCTGAAGACAGTGGCAACCCAGACACTTGTCGTCATGACGAAAGACAGTTTGAGCGCCATATTCCTAGTGGCCTCGCTTTTCTTTTACGACTGGAAGATGGCACTTTTTATCCTGATTGCGCTGCCGCCAGGCTTTCTCGCCATTCGCCAGCTTGGCAAGCGATCCCGCAAGGCGTCCAAGAAAGTGCTGGAGCAGACGGCGGACTTCAGTTCTTTCCTTGATGAAAATTTCCAGGGCATTCGTGTTGTCAAGGCCTATGGCCGGGAAGAGCAGGCGATGGAACAGGGGAAAGAGGTAATCGAGAATCGCTTTCATTTCCAGTTCAAGGCCTTACGGATTGAGGCATCCAGCGGCCCAGTGGTCGAATCCCTCGCAGGACTTCTCATTGCCGGGGTGATTTTTTATGGTGCGAGCAGCGTGATTGCGGGAGAGACAACACCCGGCACCTTCTTCGCCTTTATCACTGCCATCATGCTCGCCTATCAGCCGATCAAGAGTGTCGCGAAGATTTTCCCGCGCATGCAGACGGGCATTGCCGCGGCGCAGCGTATATTCGAACTTCTGGACATCGAGCATCGGATTATCAATAAGCCGCTGGCCGCGCCACTCGAATTCCACAAAGGCAAAGTCGAATTCAACAACGTCCAATTCTCCTATAACCCGGATGAACCGGTTCTCAAAAGCATTTGCCTTACCATGGAGGCGGGAAAAAGGATTGCCCTTGTCGGCCCGTCCGGTGGAGGCAAATCGACCATCCTGAACCTGATCCCGCGGTTTTATGATGTTGAGGGCGGGGAAATTTTGATCGACGGCCAGGACGTGCGGGATGTAACGGTGGATTCGCTCCGCCGGAAAATTTCGCTGGTCAGTCAGGATGTTTTCCTTTTCGACGATACAATTCGCGCCAACATTGCCTACGGCAGAGACAGCGCCAGCGAAGCGGATATTATCTCCGCCGCCAGGTCGGCGGCAGTGCATGAGTTTGTCTCCGCCCTGCCGGACGGATATGATACTCTGATCGGAAGTCACGGCGTGCGGCTCTCCGGCGGGCAGAAACAGCGTATCTCCATCGCCCGGGCGATGCTGAAGGATGCGCCGATCCTGCTGCTGGATGAGGCAACTTCGGCGCTTGATACGGAATCTGAACGGAAAATCCAGATCGCCCTTAAAGAATTGATGAAGGGCCGCACCTCTCTTGTTATCGCGCATCGCCTGTCAACCATTCTTGATGCGGACATTATCAATGTGGTGGTCGCAGGCAAGATCGTGGAGACCGGCAGCCATGATCAGCTTTTAAAGAAGGACGGGGTTTATGCCAGCCTGTATCAGAAGCAGTTCGCGCTTGATGACCGGATAACCCCATTTCGAGAAGTCAAAAGCTGATCCGTCAGGACGCGGTGCTAAGGGTGCGCCAGAATTCGTCGATTTCCGCCGAAACATAATCGAAAGGCAGCGGTTCCGTGACCGAGCCGTCGGAATTTTCAATTCTGGTTACTGGCGTTTCGAGCGGATTGCTTCTCAAACAGAGTGATCTCTCGCCCCAGGGACCATAGACCTTGGGCTTGCCGATACCGAACAGTCCGACCGTCGGTATGCCGACGGCGACCGCCGTATGCATGAGGCCGGAATCATTGCCAACGAAAAGTGTGCATTGCGAAAGGATCGCTGCCGCTTCCATCGGACTGGTCCTGCCGACCAGATTGATGACTTGATTTTCTGGTAAGGCATGGACGACAGGAAGCGCCTGTGCCTCTTCTCCCGGTGCGCCGAAAACGGCAATGCGCGCACCTTCAAGCACACTGCTAGGGCCGGTCAGATGACGGGCGAGCGCCAGATAATTATCGAAATGCCATTGTTTCTTATAAAAATTGGCGGTCGGCGCAAGGGCGAGAACGGGGCGCGGATCATTCGCCGTTCCAAGCCATTGCCGGATTTTGGCAAGTTGCGCTTCACTCGGGATGATTTTTGGTGGCAGTGGATGATCGACCCCGATCAGTTCTGCATTTGCAACCACCTTGTGCAGATTGTCCTTGCCGCCTTTCCATATATGCCGGTGCCGGGCAGGGAGGAAGCCGAGAAGGGAGCTCCGAAAGTCAACAATGCGATGCCAGAAGACCGGGCCAAGGCGGAAGGCGGCCTCCGGCCAATGCAGGCTGAAGCGGCGCTTCGTGATCCCGATAACCCGTTGTACTCCGGGGATATCGGTAAAAATATCTTTCGGGATTGTGCCGCAAACGACCGTAACGGCGCTGTCCGGCTCCTCCTTCAGAAGATGATGTAGCACGCCTGTTGTCAGGACAGCATCTCCCAACCGGTTCGAGGCAACAAATAAGGTTTGTTTCATGAAAAACCTTTTGATACGGGGCAGGGCTAACGGCTACATATACGATTATGGCCATGGGCTCCATATTTTTGTTCCGCCTGACATCGTGCCGTTTCAGGCGAAAAAAAATCGAGGGAAGCTGGATGAGCTGCAAAACGGGAGAAGATGAAAAATGCAAAAATACCGAATTTCCGGGAGCGGCGGGGCCTTTTTTACCTGCTTCAAAATGGGCTTTCTTCTGCTTCTTCTCATGATTGTCGGCGCGGTGCCGGTACAGGCGGAACAGATGCGCCTCGCGATCACGGGCAAAATCACTTCCGAACACGGGGCGATCTATTACAGTCCCGGCGACCTTTCCGCCTCTACACCGACGGAGATTGTGACCAGCAGTCCTTGGACCGTTGGCAAGACCCGTTTCCGGGGTGTCCTCCTCCGCGATATCCTCAAAGGAGTTGATGCGCGGGGAACGAAGCTCAGAGCCACGGCGATTGATGGATATTCAGTTGAAATTCCGATTTCGGATACCGAAAAATATGACGTGATCATTGCCTATAAAATGGACGGTGAATGGCTGGAGAATGAGGTTTATGCACCGTTCTGGATCATTTATCCCTATGACAGCGACAAGAAGCTCGCGCAGGAGAAGTATTACAGCCGTTCCATCTGGCAACTGACAAAGCTGACTGTTGAATGAGCGGTGAATTGAGGATGCGTCACTGGTGGCTGATCCGCCATGCGCCAGTCAATACGGACAGGATCTATGGCCAGCTCGATATCGCGGCGGATTTTTCCGATACGGGCCGTATCAGCGAGCTGGCCCGCCAGTTGCCGACCGACGCCGATATCTATGTCAGCGACCTCAGTCGCTGTCAGGAGACGGCGCGGCATCTTCTGTCAGGCGTGGAAAAGGACACTCCCGCATATGAGATACGGCGGGATCTTCGCGAGCAGTATTTTGGCGATTGGCAGGGGAAAAATTATCGGGAAGTCGAGGAAGACGACCCTGAGGGTTATGCCGCATTCTGGCGGGCGCCTGCGACGATGCCGCCAGGCGGCGGGGAGAGCTTCGCTGACATGACAACGCGGATTGGCGCGGCGCTTGCCGATATCGCAGGCCGTGCTAAGGAGGAGAGCGTCGTCATCGTTGCTCATGGCGGGCCAATCCGCGCGGCGGTGGGTCTTGCGCTCGGCCTTTTGCCCGCGCAGATGCTGAATATTGCCATTCATCCGCTATCGCTGACCCGTCTTACCTCCTTTGAAGGCGAGGGAGAGGTGAATTGGCGGATCGATTCCGTTAACGAGCAGGGAGCAATGTTGCCTTGAGGGTCGGGTTTATTCTCCCGTTTCGCCGCTGACGCCCGCGTCGGCAAAGCTCGCCATGCCGTTATGGGCTGCAATAGCCCCTTTGACGATGCCGAGGGCGAGAGCGGCTCCCGATCCCTCACCGAGGCGCATCCCTAAGGAGAGGAGCGCCTCTTTCCCGAGATGTTGCAGCATTTTTTTGTGACCGGGTTCTGCCGAAACGTGAGCCGCGACGCAATGATCCAGGGCATGGGGGTTGAACTTGAACAGCACTGCCGCCGCGGCGCAGACGACGAACCCGTCCAGCAGGACAGGAATGTTCTTGTGACGGGCGGCAATGATAGCCCCTGCCACGGCAGCGATTTCCCTCCCTCCCAGATGTTGCAGGACTTTCAGCGGATCGCTCAAGATTTCCGCATGACGCGTGAGCGCGCAGTCGATCGCCGCCGCCTTTTTCTGAACACCGCTTGCGGGAACTCCGGTGCCGGGTCCTGCCCAGTCTATACCGGAGCCGCCAAACAGGGCGGTGGCAAGAGCAGCGGCCGAGGTCGTGTTGCCAATCCCCATTTCGCCCGTGATCAGGATATCAGCATCACCGCTGACTGCATCCCATCCGAATTGAAGGGCTTCTGCGCATTCTATCTCACTCATGGCGGAGGTTTTTGTGAAATCTTCGGTTGGATTATCGAGATTGAGCGGGTGTATCGAAAAACTTGCACCAAAAAGTGTGGCGAGTTGATTGATCGCAGCGCCTCCCGCCTCAAAATTGGCAACCATTTGTACCGTTACTTCCTGTGGGAACGCAGACACCCCTTGCGCGCAGACGCCGTGATTTCCGGCAAAGACGATAATCTGCGGACGATCACAGCTCGGCGGATGCTTGCCTTGCCATCCGGACATCCAGATTGCCAGTTCCTCAAGTCGGCCCAGTGCGCCCGTGGGTTTCGTCAAAACCGAATCGCGTGCCGTTGCCTTGTCAACAGAAAGAGAATCGGAAGACGGTAAGCTTTCAAGGCGGGTGCGGAAGGGATCCAGGGGAGACGGCATCGGAGAATTCCAGACAGAAATGAAACAGAAGGCTGGCATTATCGAGGATGTGCCGGGCGATTGCAATTGATGACACAGGATGATGCTGGAGATAAGGAGGTATGTCGGAAATTAAATAGAATATGCCGGTTTTAGATTTTTATGGGAAGAATGGGCCATTATTTTCCGCCGTGCCAGATGATGCAATTATTT
>SBHH01000290.1 GCA_006226265.1 Alphaproteobacteria bacterium
GCCGCCCAGCTGCTCGTCGTCTCCATCCTCATCCTCTTCCCCGACATCGCCCTATGGCTCCCAAACGCCATGGGAAAATAAAAGAGAAGAAAATAGGGATGAGGAAAGGGCGGTTCGGGCAATCGGGCCGCCTTTTCCTATTGGTCGGGGCAATAAAAGGTCGTTTCAATTACATCCTAATATATTCGGTGTGTCGGATATATTTTTTTATTGATTTATTGGTCAGACCAATCTAGGTTTTCTGGTATAGCAAGAATCAAGAAAAGACGAACAAGACCGGACATATCCAAGATCCGGCTCATGATTAACAGGTGGAGGAAGAGCATGTTCAAGCAGCAGATAAGCAGGCAGCGCTCAACATTACTCGCA
Organism: Alphaproteobacteria bacterium; assembly: GCA_006226265.1. Classification (GTDB taxonomy): domain Bacteria; phylum Pseudomonadota; class Alphaproteobacteria; order Sneathiellales; family Sneathiellaceae; genus Sneathiella. Next base: position 370 of record SBHH01000290.1, read on the forward strand.
GTCTGTCTTGGCCTTGCCGCTCTCGGGAGCGGCCTTCTGGCCGGCGGCGCAAGTGCGCGTGAGTTGAAGTTCTCGCTTTACGTTTCGGAAATTCATCCGAGTGTGAAGCTTGCCTACAAGCCTTTCGCGGACGAATTGAAAGAAAAGTCCGGCGGGAAGCTGACAGTAAAATTCTATTATAACAAAATTCTCGGCGGCACGGCGCAGCAGCTCAAAATCGTCGAGAATGGCGTTGCCGATATCTCGAATATTGTGCCGATTTATACGAAGGGCCGTTTCCCCTTGCTGACGGTTTCGGAACTGCCAGTGATGTTCGACAGCTCGATCGAGGCAACCGATACGATGAATGCGGTGAAGGACAAATATTTTGCAAGTGAGTTTAATACGGTCAAGCTGCTTGATTTCGTCATCACGGCGCCTTCCGTCGTCCTCACGACGAAGAAGCCGCTCGCCAAGCTTGAAGATTTGCAGAATATGAATATCCGGGCATCGGCGGGGGCCAATGTGTTGACGAAGTTCGGCGCAAATCTGGTGGCAATGCCGGTCACGGATACCTATCTCGCGATGGAGCGGGGGGCAGTTGACGGAACGGTCATTCCCTTTGGCAGTATGTTCTCCTACAAGTTCGAGGAGGTCGCGAAATATGTCAATCCGCTCAACCTCTATTCGGTGGCAACCGCCTTCATCATGAACAAGGATACCTGGGCCAGCCTTTCGCCCGAGGAACAGAAGATTATGGCGGAAGCCTCCGCCCATCTCGCCTATAACGCGGCGAAGGCGCAGGACGACAGCACGGAGGCGGCGCGGGGCAAGGTCGCCAAGCTCGGAATCAAGATCGTGAAATTCTCTGACGCAGATATGAAAAAGCTGAAGGAAACAGCAAAGCCCGAATGGGACCTCTGGGTCGAGAACCATAGTAAGGACGGAGCGCCGGGTGCGGAGCTGCTGCAAAGCGTTATTGCAGCGAGAGATGCGGAGCGGACAAAGACAAACTGAGAATATCCGGTGACCGGCGGGATTTGAAACTTGCCGGTTACTGTCGGAATTCTGGCGAAGGGTCAGTCATTCCGGATACCTGAAAACAAAATAACCCAAAAATACAATCACTTGGAAAGTCATGTTCAATCACTCCCTCCTGGGATGCGCGAACATGACAGAACTTTTTTACGCATAATACAAGAGGTATCTAAATGAATATGGCAATGCAGACAGAGCAACAGTCTCCTTCTTCGGAAGAGCGAAATATGCTCCGGGATTCCGTCCGGGGGTTCGTTGGGCAAAACTGGGCCAAGGATGCAGATGAGGCGGCGCAACGGAAGTTCTGGCAAGGCCTGTGCGAGCAGGGGCTGGCGGAGCTTGGTCGTGATGCCGATGTTGGCGGTTTGAGCGAGGTTTCTGTCGTTCTGCAGGAACTGGGAAAGGCAAATTGTCCCTTGCCGATGATTGCGGCGGCCGTGATCAATCTCGGCCTCTGGAAATATGCGTCAAAAGACAGCAAGGCGGCGGCTCTGTTGGATAAAGCCGCGGAAGGGGAAGCTGTTCTTGCCTTTTCCCTAGGTGATCAGGATGCGGAAAAAGCGGCAGGAAAGCTCACGCAGGATGGCGGAAAATTGTCTGGCAAGCTTCAGTTCGTTGAAGCGGCGGCGCTTACCTCGCATCTTTTGGTGGTGCTGCCAAAAGGCCGTGAAGTTGCGATTGTCGATCTGTCTGCTGCTGGCGTGACCATTCAAGCGACGCGCGCCATGGGAACGCAGGGTCTCTATACGGTGGAGCTTGCCAATGCTGCTGTCGAGAGCTTTGCGATTGAGGAAGGAACGGTTGCGGACCTCATCCATATCTCGCGCCTTTGCCACGCCGCCCGCGCTATCGGCGCGGTTACCGAAGCGTTCGAACTTGCCAAGGAATGGGCGAAGGAGCGCAAGCAATTCGGTCATGCGATCGGCAGCTATCAGGCGATCCAGCATAAACTCGTGAACAGCTTCACGGCGATCGAGGCAGCGACGCTTTCCCTCAATTATGCCTGCTCGCAATATGACAGTCAGGATGCGAACTGGCGTATTTTCTCCTCCTCTGCCTTCGCCTATGCGGCGGCGACTTTGCGTCAGGTGTCGCTCGAAAATCATCATTCGATGGGCGCGATCGGCTATGCCATGGAGCATCCGATGCCGGGGCTTACCGAGCGGCTTCATCTTGATCTCAACATGCATGGCGGATTCCGGAAAGCCCGTGCGGAGCTGGCCGAATTCTATCTCTCCAAGGACGGTGGTAGCATGCTGGAATATGACCTTGGCGAAAGCGGGAACAAGTTCCGCGCCGAGGTCCGCAAATGGCTGCAGGATAACTGGATTGGCGAGCGAAAAGATGCCTATGACAGCCGGCTTTTCAGCAAGCGCGAGCATGATGCGGAATTTGCTCGTAAGCTCGGAGAAACCGGTTGGCTTGCGCTGTCCTGGCCGAAGGAATTCGGAGGGCAGGCACGAACCCCGTTTGAAGAGGTGGCCTATCTTGAAGAAATGGAAAATGCCGAGGCGCCCCGCGCGGGTGCGGAAATCCAGGCGGCCATGTTGCGCGTTCACGGCACCAGGGAACAGCAGGAGAAATATCTTGGCGAAATCCGCCGGGGAGAAGCCATCCATGGCATGGGATATAGCGAACCCAATTCCGGCTCAGATCTCGCCTCCCTCATGACGAAAGCGGAATGGAGCGAGGAAGACAATGAATGGGTGATCAATGGCCAGAAGATCTGGACGACCACCTATTGGGGCGATTACATCCTGCTGGCGACCCGGACGGATTTTGAAGTGAAGCCGCGGCATGCCGGGATCACGCTTTTCATGGTGCCGACCAGCACGAAAGGCATCACGATCCGGCCGATGACCACCATGTATGATGGCCGGTTCAGCAATGTCTTTTATGACGACGTGCGGCTTCCGGACAGTTCGCGGATCGGGGAGGTCAATGGTGGCTGGAAAGTCCTGACAGGAGCCCTCGCATCTGAGCGGGGTTTTGTCGGCGCGATCATCGTCAGCCGCGTGCTCCATTACTTCAACATCGTCTGCGACTATATCCGGAACGCGGAAGTCGACGGCAAGCGGCTTGCGGATGATCCCTATATCCGCGATCGCATCGCCGATTTCGCGGCGCAGATCGAAGCCGGCCGCCTGATGAGCATCAATTGCGTGGGTCTTGTCGAAAATAGTGAAATGCCGCCCCATTATGCGGCCATGAACAAGATTTTCTCAAGCGAGTTGATGGAGCGTTTCGGTGAAACTGCGCTCGATATGATCGGCATGACGGCCACTCTTTCGCAGGAAGCGCCGGGCGCAATACTTCGGGGCCGGATCGAGCAATATCTCCGTCATTCCCTGATGTGGGTGATCAGCATGGGCACGAACGAGATCCAGCGGAACCTGATCGCCATTCGTGGTCTGGAACTGCCAAGATCGTAACGGCTGAGGCTTGGTGACGGGCGCTCTTGGTCTGTCCGTCGCCTTCTCCGCGTCAGGCATGCTGTCAGGGAACGCCTGACGCGGAAACATAATGCAATCGATATTGAACCTAACAAGTAGCGCCGTCGCAGCATGCGTCTGGCGGGCATTGACGGCCCGGACTTTGTTCTTCGCTGTCAATGAGACGAGAGGCATGGTGCCCGCAACGCCATGGCTCTTGTTTTTTGGGGGAATGAGAGGAGGCTAGCCGGTCTTGCCGAAGGCGCCGTCTTTTTCAAGGGTTGCGATTTCGTGCCGTTCAAGGCCGAGCGCTTCCATGAGGACTTCTTCTGTATGCTCGCCGAGGCCCGGCAGGCGTGACCGCGCCGCGACATGGCTTCGGGAAAATTTATACGGCTGATTGGCGACCAGAAACGGCTCCATCTCATTTCCGAGCCGTGCCATCAGGCCACGCTCCTGAATTTGCGGATCTTCCATTGCCTCCTGCACCGTCCGGTAGCGAGAGCAGGGGACCCCGGCTTCCAGCAAAATCCGCTGGCATTCCGCTGCGCTGTGACGGGAGGTCCAGTCTTCGATGATTTTCAAAAGTGCGCTCCAGTTTTCCTCCTTCGCCGCGACCGTCGCAAAGCGCGGATCCTTATGTCCGCCCGGAAAGCCGATGACCCTGAACAGGACTTCAAGGTTTCTGGGCGTTACCGCCGCCACCATGACATAGCCATCTTTCGCCTTCACCGGCTCATATACCTGACGGGGGCGGTCGCTTGGAAACTGGGCGGTCAGCAATTCATAAATCAGCATGCCAAGAATGGAATCCATCAGCGCGACGTCGATATGCTGGCCTTCTCCCGTCCGCTCCCGATCATAGAGGGCGAGCTGGATGGCGCTCACGGCATGGGTGGCGCCCAGAACATCGGCAATGAAAATCCCGTTGTTCGCCGGGCGATCGCTTCCTCTCTGATATTGCTGGTTGGCAAGCTCAAGACCTGATGAGGCGTGAATAACCGGCGCATAGGCGGGCGCCGTCGCGGAAGGGCCTGTCTGACCCGCGCCGGAAATCGAGCAATAGATCAGTCCGGGATTTTTCGCTTTCATTCGTTCGAAGTCGAGGCCGAGCCGCTTCATGACACCCGGGCGGAAATTCTCGACAACCACATCGGCCGTCTCAATTAGCCGTTCGGCAATCTTGCAGCCCTGATCCGATTTCAGATCAAGAATGATGCTTCGTTTCCCGCAGTTCAGCGATGCGAAATAGGTGCTGATGCCGGACCGGTTGGGCGCGCGGTGGCGAATGGCATCGCCCTGCGGCGCCTCGATCTTGATCACATCGGCGCCTGCATCGGCAAGTGCACGGGTGCAGAGCGGTCCCGACATGATGATGGTGAAATCCACCACGCGGATGTCGGATAAGGGGTCATCGGCATGACCGGATTTTCGGCCAAGGGGAGGGGATTGTATCATTGAACGTCAGCCTTCAAATTGCGCATGATTTTATAATGGTATGACCAATATAATTTACATCCATGAAAAAATCATGCGGGAAATTTCCATTTGCTGGCAGGAGCGGAATTATTCTGTAGGATTCACATATAAATATAAAT
>SBHH01000051.1 GCA_006226265.1 Alphaproteobacteria bacterium
CGCGTCAAGGGCGCACCGGCGAGAGGTCGCTCGTTCGAGCTTTGGCTGATCGAAGGTGGGAATGCTCCGGTTTCGCTCGGCCTTGTCCCGGATAAGGCGCGGGGCAATGTGAAGGTGCCAGCGGCGCTTCAGCATAAATTTGCCAATGCCGTCCTCGCCATCAGTGATGAACCCGAAGGCGGTTCCCCCACTGGCAAGGCGACCGGACCGGTCCTTGCGCTTGGCCAGCTTTCCGCAATTTAAGGCGTTTTTTCAAAAAAATAAAAAACTTTCAAGCTTGCTGAAACTTTTCCGAAAAAGCTCTCGTTACTCCTGACATTGGTCCCATGAAGGACCGGTATAACAACAAGGAGACAGAGACATGAAAGTTCGTAGCCTGATTTTAGCCGCAACCGTTGCCTTGCCGATGGCCATCGCCGGGTGTGCCTCGTCGTCGGCCGGAACCGATAGCTCGATGGCGCATGAAAATCCGATGGTCGGCGGCGCCCCGATGTATCCGAGCAAGAATATCATTGAGAATGCCGTAAATTCCAAGGATCACACCACGCTGGTCGCCGCGGTCAAGGCTGCCGGACTTGTCGATACACTTCAGGGCAAGGGCCCCTTTACTGTCTTCGCCCCGACTAATGAGGCTTTTGACAAGCTGCCTGCCGGTACGGTTGAAACGCTTCTCAAGCCGGAAAACAAGGACATGCTGACCAAGATCCTGACCTGTCATGTGGTGGCCGCTGATGCGATGTCCGGCGACATCAAGCATATGATCGATATGGATGGTGGCGCTCACAAGGTGAAAACCGTCGGCGGCTGCGTCTTTACGGTAATGCACAAGGGTGATCAGATCATGATCAAGGACGGCCAGGGCAATATCGCCCATGTCACGATTGCCGATGTGAAGCAGTCAAATGGCGTCATCCATGTGATTGACCGGGTATTGCTTCCTGCCTCCTGAACACCGGTCAGAATGTAGCTGCGGTGTAACGTCGTAGCTACTCCCCCGGGGGGCCGTCTTCCATATCTTTGCTGTTTGGTATGGCGGCGGCTCCCATCTCATTCGCTTCCGCTCTCTCCTTTAAATCCCTCCCCGCGATCCGTCGTTCCGCTCTTGCCTCGAATTTCCGATCTGAGTTCGTGAAGTCGGCGCAGGCTGTCGAAGGACTGTTCCGGCCGCCGCATGGCCACGCCGATCAGTAAAGCCTCGATAAGCGCGAGGGTCGCCGCATGCAGGCTCAGCATATCCGACTTGCCGCGCGGCACCGGCAGGATTATATCCACCTCCCGGAAGAGAAGATCGCCAAGCTTGTCGGTAAAAAGGATGGCGGCGGCCTGCGTCTCCCGAATGCGGGCGAGCAGGGCTTTCAGTTCGGGATACAGGCCGCTATAGGCGAAGATGAGCACCAGATCACCGCTTCGAATGCGAAGCAGGTGATCGGCAAGGGCGATGCCGCCTTCCGTTACGCTTTCGGCCCGAACCCCGAACCGGCCAAGCTGAAGCGCAAAATAATCGGCCATGGCGGCAGACGGCCCCATCCCGAAGGCGAAGATGGCCCCCGCCGCGCCTATATAGTCGACCGCCGCCTCAAACAGGCCGGGGGAGATATTTTTCTGTATTTCGGCAAGCGATTGGCGATGGATTTGCAGGCACAGATCCAGCGTACTGGTCCCGGCGTCGTCATCGAGTTCCTGCAGGGTTCTTGCTAACCGATTGGAAGGTGAGGGGGGATTGCGGAGTTCCTCTGCGATTGCGCGGCGCATATCGTCCATACCGCTGAAGTCAAGCGCGCGCACCGTCCGTATTATGGTCGCGTCGCTCGTTTCGGCCCGTTCCGCGAGGGCAGAGGCGGAATGGAGTAGCACATCTTCCGGACTATCCAGGAAGAGGCGCGCTGCCCTTTTTTCCGCCGGACGCAAAGACGGAAGTTTACGGCGAATCTTTTCTGTGAAACTATCCTGTTCCATAACTTTTCCCGGCGGCGTCCCCCGTCTCTCCTTCAATCCCGATTTCCTTAATGATATCGACGTTTCGTCGTATATACTACATAAATTTTAGAATAGTAGTGTTTACAACAATTTTCAGAAATGCTATGTCGTAAATACATCATTTCATAAATTTATGTAGTAATCACAACTCATCCAGAATTTATGCATTTTAAATCAGCGGGTTAAGGATATGGATTTTTCGGCGTTGCATTTAAACCCACATATGATGGCGGTGATGGCTGCGGCCTTTCTCGCCTCCCTCGTGGAGATGGTAGAGGCTCTGACCATCATCCTCGCCGTCGGTGTCGTCCGGGGCTGGCGGCCTGCCCTGATCGGCGCGGGGGCAGGCATTCTGGCTCTGGCGATCCTTCTTGCTTTTTTTGGGTCCCTCTTGTCCACGATACCGATCGGGGGCTTGCAAATCGTGATCGGCATCCTGCTTCTTTTGTTCGGGATGCGCTGGCTGAAGAAGGCGGTTTTACGCTCCGCCGGGGTGATTGCGCTTCATGATGAAACCCTCGCGTTCGAGAAGGAACGCAGGCTTCTCGAAACCGAAGGGCTGGCTTCCGGGCCTCTCGATCCGGTTGCCATCATGACCAGTTTCAAGGCGGTTCTTCTCGAAGGGCTGGAAGTGATTTTCATCGTCATTGCGACGGGAAGTGCGGGCGGCATGATCCTGCCAGCGACCCTTGGCGCGGCGGTGGCGCTTCTTCTCGTCCTGCTGCTCGGTCTTCTTCTGCACCGTCCGCTTGCCAATGTGCCCGAGAATCTTTTGAAATTCGTGGTCGGTATTCTTCTATCCGCCTTCGGTCTTTTCTGGGCGGGAGAGGGCGCGGGCCTCAACTGGCCGGGTGAGGATTGGTCGATCCTCGGCCTCATCGCCGGACTGACTCTTACCGCGCTATTGGCCGTGCGGTTCGCCAAAGCGCAAAAGAGAGGAGGAGTTACCCCATGAACTGGATTACCGCCGCCATTAAGGAGCTCTTCTCCCTCTTTGTCGATGACGTGCGTTTTACCATCGCGCTTCTCATCTGGACCGGCTTTGCCATCTTGATCCTGCCCCGCCTGATCCCAGCCTCTCCATGGCAGGGAATTTTGTTCTTCGCCGGCATCGCGCTCATTCTGCTCGGCGGTTGCCGCGCTGCCGCCGCCCGGAAGTGACCCTCTTCCTTCCTAGCGGCGGATATATTCCTTGCCGTTGATGCTGATGCTGCGCCCATTATAGGTGCAACTTGATCCGCCGCCCGCGATATTGACGCGCTTGACGACCCGGCCCGATGCGTCCTTGTAAGTGCCGGGGCCGTAGTCGAAGCGCATGCTGTTGCGCGTCCCCTTATAGCGGAAATCGATATCAAAGGTGTAGCTGGTCGTGCCGCCATAGGTATGCTGCCAGAGATGGCCTTTTCCGCTGCTTTCAAAGGTCAGGCGGCTTAGCCCCTGATCTGCCTCGAACGTGCCGGAGACTTTGCTGCAGCCATCCGCACCCGATGAGGCGCTGGAGGAGTTGGCGCTTTGGTTCTTCCTGGCCTCCTTCTTTTTCCTTTCTTCTTCTGCCTTGGCCGCATTGGCCTCGGCAATCGCCTTTTGCCTCATTTCCTCATCAGCCTGCTTTTGGGCATAGGTTTCTGCGTCCGTGGCCTGTCCCTTGAAGAAATAGCAGCTTCCCGCCGTGCCGTTCGCATCTGTGCAGGGGAACTTGCCGTTATATCGCGCAATATCGCCTCCCGGCGCCTTCTCGATCCGGGTGCCATCGGGTCGGATAAGCGTGCCGGGACCTTGCGGGGCCTTTCCCTGCATCGGGCCGGTCCAGACGGTTCCGTCCGCGAGCGTCAGGGTGCCGTTTGAAGGTTCTGGCCCCAGATATTGGCCCTTGAACACGCTGCCATCGGGCCAGCGGGCGGTTGTCCCCTCCGGCAGGTTGTAATTCGCGTCCATCTTGCCATCGACGGCCCGGCCATCCGTGAAGATGAGCTCGCCGCTTAAATGGCCGTCTTCCGCCTTCGCATCCGGGATGGTCGCGATCAGATCCAGGCCCTTATATTTATGGCCCGTCTGCCGGAATATCCGGAAAAGGCCCTCGCCCGTCGGTGTTTGCCCGACGCGCGGCCCTTCATATTTCCCGATCAGGTCACCCGGCAAAACGATTGTCACCGGATCGAACATCAGATCGATTGGCTGTTTGTAAATCACATATTTATAGGCATGGCTCTGGTCGGCCGGATTGTTATAGAGCGTAATGTCGTTTGAAAAATATCCGACATCGACCTCAATCGTGCTGATGCTTCCTGAACTGATCAGCACCCCGTAGGCTTGTTCGTCACGACCATTGAGCAGGACCTTCACAAAGTAGCTGCCGGGATAGAGCGCGACCGACAGACTCTCGGAAGCATTCAGCTTGCGTGACGTAAAGGGTTTGAAACCCCAGATATTACCTGCCTGCAAGATCTGAACTTGCCAGCCGGAATAATTGCCGACCCCGCTTGGCTTGATCACGAACTGCAGCTCTCCCGCACGGATGCTGGATGTTGCTGCAGAAGGTGTGACAACCGCTGCAGGCGTTGTGTTCGTCGCGACGGGTGCCGGTGAATTCATCGTTATGCATCCGCTTAACAGAAGGAACGACGCTCCCCAAAAGGCACGGGCCAGCCGTCGGATGGACAATCCTGATCGATCTCCGGTCATCGCACATTCCCTCTACCGGTTGACTTTCTTGATATGGCGCTGGCGCCGTTTGTTGAATGAAATTAAGGCTTAATATGCAAAATTGGTCAAGAAAAAGGACACGCGGCGGGTCAATGACCGATCCGCTTAAAGGGAGTAATCTGGCCTCTTCGATTCTTACAATTCTCACAAATCTGTCGATTTTTCTTTACGAAAGGAAGCTGAACATGTAACAAAGTTGCGAATGGTTATCAATTTCGATTGTATCAAATTGCGCGGGTTTTAACGGACCTGGCCGCAGAATAAATTCAAGGGAAATTCAGAATGTCAAAAGTCTTTACCGTCGTCCTGTCCGCATGCGTCTTTGCCCTGATCGCCGTTGCGCCGGTCCGGGCGTCGGATATTACGGTGATCAATGTGACAATCAAGAACCACCGTTTCATCCCCGACCGGATTGAAGTGGAGGCAGGCAAACCCTTTACCCTGATCGTGAAGAATGAGGATCCGACCCCGGAAGAATTTGAAAGCCACGACTTCAACCGCGAAAAGATCATCAATGGCAATTCCTCCGCCAAGATCCGTGTGGGCGCGCTCAAGGCCGGAGAGCATAAATTTTTCGGCGAGTTCAATGAAGATACCGCCCAGGGCGTGATCGTCGCCAAATAAGGAACAGGTGAGACCATGATTGGCGCCCTGATTATAACATTCCGCGAAGTTCTTGAAGCCGCCCTGATCGTTGGCATCGTGATGGCGGCAACGCGCGGT
>SBHH01000090.1 GCA_006226265.1 Alphaproteobacteria bacterium
AACAAGTGAATAGGAGAGCCCAGAATGAGTGACCGTTACGCAGCCTATACAAAGCTGAAAATCGACTATCCGGCAGAGCGCGTCCTGCGTATTACCTTTAACCGGCCGGAAACGTTCAATTCCGTCGATGCCGAAACCCATACCCAGATCACCGATATCTGGCGCGATATCGACCGCGATCCCGATATCAATGCAGTGCTGGTGACCGGTGAGGGCAAGGCCTTTTCCGCGGGCGGCGATTTCAGCCTGATCGAGAAAATGACCGGCAATATGGACGAGATCATGAAGACCTGGAAGGAAGCCAAGGACCTCGTCTATAACATCATCAATTGCAACAAGCCGATCATCTCCGCGATCAATGGCCCGGCGGCGGGCGCAGGGCTTGTTGTCGGCATCCTTGCCGATATCTCCATTGCGGGCAAGAAGGCGAAGATCGTGGACGGGCATCCGCGCCTCGGCGTCGCGGCGGGCGATGTGGCGGCGATCATCTGGCCGCTTCTCTGCGGCATGGCGAAGGCGAAATATTATCTCCTGACCTGCCGCGCGGTATCGGGCGAGGAAGCTGACCGGATCGGTCTCGTCTCCATGTGCGTTGAGGATGACGAGCTGCAGGAAACCGCGCTTGGCATCGCGACGGACCTTGCGAACGGCGCCCAGAGCGCGATCCGCTGGACCAAATATTCGCTCAACAACTGGCTGCGCCAGGCCGGGCCGATCTTCGATACCTCGACCGCCATGGAAATGCTGGGCTTCATGGGCGACGACGTGAAGGAAGGGGTGGCTTCGCACCGCGAGAAGCGCGCGCCGGTTTTCCGGAAAGACTGCCCGCTTTAAGGCGTTCCTCAAGAACAAGGAAAAGCCCGGAGCCATCTCACTGGTTCCGGGCTTTTTAATTGAATTCAGTCAGTTACGGAATTTGTCGAGGCCGCCGGAATGCATGACGCGGCCCATCAGCGGCGCGCCGATAATCTCTTCCGCGCGGCGGGCGGCGGCAATCAGTTTTTCAAGATCGATGCCCGTTTCGATCCCGAGTTCGTGACAGAGGAAGATCGCATCTTCCGTGCAGACATTTCCGGCGGCGCGGAAATTCCCATGCTCCGCGAAGGGGCAGCCGCCAAGCCCGGCGAGGGAGCTTTCGAACATATCCACGCCCATTTCAAGCGCCGCCTGCAAATTCGGCAGGCCAAGGCCGCGCGTATCATGAATATGCATGCCGATGCGCGCCTCCGGTGCCAGATCCCGGACCGCGCCGATCAGCCGCTTCACACTTTGAGGGTTGCCCCAGCCCATGGTATCGGCAAGGACGAGGGTGGGGAGGGGGACTTCCTCCTCTTTTGCAAGATCAATGATGAAGCGGAAATCGTCGAGCACCCGTTCCATCGGGATTGCGCCTTCGAAATTGCAGCCAAAGGCCGCCATAACATAGGCCGCATCGACTTTAAGGTCATGCTCCTTGTAGAGCCGGAGCCAGTTCCGCTGGTTTTCCCGCATCTCGAGTGCGGAGATATTGTTGTTTTTCCGCGAAAAGGCGTCGGAGGCATAGAAAAGGAGCCGCCCTTCCATCGTCACATTGGGGGTGGAGAGTGCCTTCTGAAAGCCCTTTTCATTGAGCCAGAGCGCGGTGTAGCGCACGCCGTCCTTCCGTTTGATCCGCTGGAAAAGATCGCCGGTATCCTGCATCTGCGGAACGTAGCGCGGACTGACGAAGGAGCCGACCTGGATTTGCTGAAGGCCCGTTTCACTCAGCATGTCGATGAGCTGGGTTCGTTCCTCGATGGGATAGATCTTGGGTTCGATCTGAAACCCTTCGCGCGGGCCTTCTTCACGAAATTCGACGAATTTTGGCAAGTCGCTCATTCAGCGGCCTCCTCTTCATTTTCCAGGATTTCGACAATGGCCTGACCGCGATCGACCATCGCGCCCTCGGCAATCGAGATATTGGCGGCCCGGCCCGAGGTCGCGGCCTTGATGGAAATCTCGAGCTTCATGGATTCAAGGATCGCAACTGTATCACCCGCTGTCACGGCATCCCCTTCCGCGACCATCAGCTTGATGATCATGCCGGTAAGCGGGGAGGTCAGGAGCCGGTCCGCCGCCGCGCCCGCTGCCGCGAAGGCAAGCGGGGAGGCCGCGAGATAAAGAAGCCGCGCCTCTCCAACCTCAATCTCGATCCGGGTATCGCGAATGCGCACTGTCACAGTGTATGTCTCGCCCGCGTGGGAAATCTGCCAGCGACCGGGTGCGATTTCGCGCGGCACCAGATACGTCGCTGTGCCGTCAGGACCGAAAGCGGTGAAGCCGCCCTTTTGATCGAGGCGGGTCAGGCGAAGCTCGACCCCCTCGCTTTCGCCGGGGCCGGTCAGGGTGACGCGCATATTGGCTTCCGCCTCTGCCTCCCCAAGGCCGAGACGCCAGCCGGTGAAGACATCGCGGTTGCGCCAGCTGTCGCCGGTCTTTTGGGCCCGGTCCTGCGTCACATAAAGATGCGCGGCAACGGCGCGCCAGAGCGCAGGGTTTGCGGGCATTTCGGGCGCTGTCAGGGCTTCAAGCTCCCCGTCGATCCAGCGGGTATGCACCTTCATGGCGCGGAAATCCTCGTTCCGAGCCAGGTTTGACAGGAATCGGCGGTTCGTCTCCACCCCGTCGATGGCCGTCTCATTAAGCGCGCGGGCAAGGGCATCAAGCGCCTCATCGCGGCTCTCGCCATGAGAAATCAGCTTGGCGATCATCGGATCGTAAAAGGGGCTGATGGCATCGCCTTCCTCAACGCCGGTATCGACGCGAAGACCTTCAGGGAGGCTGAGGGTGGTGAGCCTGCCGGTCGAGGGTGTGAAATCCATCGCCGGATCCTCCGCGTAAAATCTTGCCTCCACCGCATGGCCGTTGAGGGGCACGTCGGCTTGCTCCAACGCAATGCCCTTGCCGTTCGCGATATCGATCTGCAAGCCCACAAGATCAAGGCCGGTAATCGCCTCGGTCACCGGATGCTCCACCTGCAGGCGGGGATTAACCTCAAGGAAGAAATAGTCCTCGCCTGCCAGCAGAAACTCGACCGTGCCGAGCCCCCGGTAATTGAGGCTTTGCCCGAGCCGGACCGCATCGGAAGCGATTTTCCCGGCAAGCGCGCGGGAGAGGTTCGGCGCGGGCGCTTCCTCGATCACCTTCTGGTGGCGGCGTTGAAGCGTGCAGTCGCGCTCATGAAGATGCAGGACCTTTCCTTCGCCATCGCCGATGATCTGGATTTCGATATGTCGCGCGTTCCCGAGGAAGCGTTCCAGAAGCAGGCCTTCCGATCCGAAGGTCGAGCGGGCCTCACGAAGCGCGCCTTCGATATCGGCGCGCAATGTCTTTTCATCCCGAACAAGCCGCTGGCCGCGTCCACCGCCACCGCCGACCGCCTTTAAAAGGACCGGTAGCCCCATTTCAAGGACAGCGGCGTAAATCTCGTCGGGGTCCGATTTTGCGCCGGGCGCGCCGGATATAACGGGCACGTTTGCGGCAATCGCTGCCTTCTTCGCGCTTGCCTTGTCGCCGAATTTTTCGAGGGTTTCGGGCGTCGGTCCCATGAAGATGATGCCCGCCGCCTCGACGGCCCGTGCGAAATCCGGGTTTTCCGAAAGAAAGCCGTAGCCCGGATGGATCGCATCGGCACCGGCCTCTCTCGCCGCCTTCATCACGGCGTCGATATTAAGGTAGCTTTCCGATGCCGGGCCCTTGCCGATCAGGATGGAGCGGCCGATTTCGCGCACATGACGGGCGTTGGCATCGGCCTCGGAATGGATGCCGACGGGAGTAATGCCGAATTTCCGCGCCGTCTTCGCGATGCGGCAGGCGATTTCCCCTCGGTTGGCGATAAGCAGGGTTTTGATGGTCATTCTTTTTATCCCCGGTCAGAAGCGGAACACGCCGAAATTGGTCTCGCGTTTTGGCCGCCGCGCCGCCACATCGAGCAGGAGGGCGAGCACATCGCGCGTCTCGGCGGGGTCGATCACCGAATCCACCCAGAGGTTGGAGGCAAAATTATAGGCATTCTGGAAGGTCTCATATTCCTTCCGGATCGGCGCCTTGAAGGCTTCTTCCTCCTCGGCGGTCCAACTGGTGCCTTCGCGCTCGTTAATCTGGCTCCGGACCTGTGCGAGCACGCTTGCCGCCTGTTCCGGCCCCATGATGGCGGCACGGCCCGTCGGCCAGATGAACATGGCGTCCGGCTGGAACGGACGGCCCAGCATGGCGAGATAGCCCGCGCCGTAGGAGCCGCCGGTGATCACCGTGAATTTCGGCACGCGGGCCGAGGACATGGCGGTGATCATCTTCGCGCCCGCCTTGGCGATCCCGGCCTGCTCGGCCTCCCGTCCCACCATGAAGCCGTTGACATCGGCGAGGAAGAGAAGGGGGATATCGCGCTGGACGCAAAGATTGATGAAATGGGTCGCTTTGAGCGCCGATTCCGTGAAGAGAACGCCGTTATTGGCGAGGATGCCGACCTCATGGCCATGGAGACGGCCCCAGCCGGTCATCAGCGTATCGCCATAGAGCGGCTTGAACTCATGGAACTCGCTGCCGTCCAGAAGCCGTGCCACCACCTCGCGGTTATCGGTCGGCACCTTGGCATCGCGGCTGACGATGCCGTAGATTTCCTCGACCGGATAGGCGGGCGCCTTGGGCGCTGCCGGGGTCTTCCGGGGTTTTGCGGGTTCGCCCAGATGCTCAACAATCTCCCGCGTGATGGCGAGGGCATGGGCGTCATCCTCGGCCAGATGATCGGTCACGCCGGAGACGGAGGAATGCATCTTGCCGCCGCCCAAAGTCTCCGCATCGACCTGCTCCCCGGTCGCGGCGAAGGTGAGTTCGGGTCCGCCCAGATACATGAAGCCCTGACCCCGGACGATCACCACCTCATCGCAGAGCGAGGGGATATAGGCGCCGCCCGCGGTGCAGGGGCCCATGACAACGGCGATCTGCGGGATGCCGTCGCCGGACATGCCGACCTGATTATGGAAAATGGAGCCGAACTGCCCTTCATCGGGGAAGATATTCGCCTGATCGGGAAGGAAGGCCCCGCCGCTATCGACCAGGGTGATGACCGGCAGGCGGTTGTTCCAGGCAATCCGTTGCGCCCGGACATGCTTCTTCGTCGTCATCCCGAAATAGGTGCCGCCCTTGATCGTCGCGTCATTCGCGATGATCATGCAATGGCGGCCCGCGACCATGCCGATGCCGGTGATGATCCCGGCGCCGGGGGGTACGCCCTTATATTTATTGAGGCCCGCAAGTTCGCCAAGCTCAAGGAAAGGCGTGCCGGGATCGATCAGGCGCTCGACCCGTTCGCGGGGCAGCATCTTGCCTTTCTTCACATGGCGCGCGCGCACCTTTTCAGGGCCGCCCACGCGCTGGAATTTCCGA
>SBHH01000168.1 GCA_006226265.1 Alphaproteobacteria bacterium
TTGGAAACTTAATTTCTTCTTTTATTGTTGTGAATTTTTCCATTTTGAAGAGAAAATCGGCTTCTAACTGAGAAATTTGAATTTCGGACATGACAGAACTCTTTGCTAGGAATTACAGCAAAGATTAATATACGAAAAATAATAGTTAAAGATGTATTTATTTCGCCAAAAAATTACCGATAGGGATCGTCTTTTGCGAGGTAGTTGGTGACATAGTCCGCGATGCCGTCTTCCAGGCTGTGGAAATTGCCGCCGAACCCTTTTGAGCGGAGCTTCTGCATATTGGCTTCGGTGAAATACTGGTATTTGTCGCGGATTTCGATCGGCGTGTCGCGATAGGTGATTTTGGGCGCCTGGCCCGCCGCGGTAAAGACGGCGGTTGCGAGGTCCTTGAAGCTTCGGGCCTTGCCGGTCCCGAGATTGAAAAGGCCGGAGACCTTCGGGTTTTCGAGAAGCCAGAGAATGACGCTGACGCAATCCTTCACATAGACGAAATCGCGAAGCTGGCCGCCATCCTCATAATCCGGATGGTGCGACTTGAAGAGGGTGACCTCCTCCCCCGCCGCGACGCCGGGATAAATCTGCGCGATCACGCTTTTCATCTTGCCCTTGTGATATTCATTGGGGCCGTAGACGTTGAAAAACTTGAGCCCCGCCCATTGCGGCGGCGTCATGGCGCCACGCGTAATTTCCCGCGCAATGAATTTGTCAAACGCATGCTTGCTCCAGCCGTAAAGGTTGAGCGGCTTCAAGGTCTCGAGCGCGTCTTCATCCTCCACATCCCTGAAACCGGCTGCACCATCGCCATAAGTCGCAGCGGAAGAAGCATAGAGAAAGGGCAGGCGGTTCTCGGTCGCATAGTCCCAGAGCAGGCGCGACGGGCGGAAGTTATGGTTCAATATCCTGTCGCCGTCGGTCTCGGTGGTCGCGGAAATCGCGCCCATATGGATGATGGCCTTTAGGCAATCGCCGTTCTGACGGAGCCAGTCGGCAAGCTTATCGGGATCGACAAAGTCGGAGATGACGGAGCTTGCAAGGTTCTTCCATTTCTCCTCCTGCTCCAGCCAGTCGCAGACGATGACATTGCGGCCCTGATCCGAAAGCGCCGCAACGATGTTGGAGCCGATGAAGCCAGCGCCGCCGGTAATGAGGATACAGTCCTTCATGATTTCTCCGCCTGCTTTTCCTTGTCCTGCAGCAGTTTCTGAATGGTCCGGGTGGTGCTGAAACCCGCCTTCAACTCGGCCAGATGCACCCGCCCGCCATAGGCCTGCACCAGATCGGCGCCGACCACGGTCTCGATCGTGTAATCCGCGCCCTTGGTGAGGACATCGGGGCGGATCGCCTCGATCAAACGAAGCGGCGTGTCTTCGGCAAAGGGCACGACGAGGGAGACATCGGCGAGACCTGCAAGCACGATGGCGCGGGCATTTTCCCCGGTGACGGGCCGTCCTTCGCCTTTGAGCCGCCGGATGCTGTCATCGGTATTGAGGCCGACGATCAGCCGGTCGCATTCGCCCCGCGCCTGCGAGAGAAGCGAGATATGCCCCGGATGCACGAGATCGAAGCAGCCATTGGTAAAGCCGACTTTAAGCCCCCGCGCGCGCCAGTTCGACACCCGTTCCAGCGTCGCATCAAGGCCGCAGATCTTGTCTTCCAGCCGGTCGATCTCCAGGCTGTGAAGCGCGCCTTCCAGCTCGTCGCGGGTGACGGCGGCGGTGCCGGATTTCGAAACCGCAATGCTGCCCGCGAGATTGGCGATGCGCGCGGCGGTCGCAAGATCCGCCCCCGCCGCATGGCTTAAGGAAAGCGCGGCGATCACGCTGTCGCCCGCGCCGGAGACATCGAAAACCTCCTTCGCCTCGGCGGCGATATGATGGGCGCTGGCTTCGGTGACAAGGCTCATCCCCGCTTCCGACCGGGTGACGAGAAGGGCCTCAAGTCCCGCCGATGCCAGGACGGAACGCGCCGCCGTCTCCACCTCCGCATTACTGCCGCAGGGCAGGCCGCTCGCCGCGATCATTTCCTTGCGGTTCGGCGTGAGGAGGGTGACGCCCCGATAGCGGCTGAAATCCGCCGATTTCGGATCGGCAATGACGGGGAGGCCCTTTGCCTTCGCCAGGCGGATGGCGTTTTCGAGCACATGATCGGACAGAACCCCTTTCGCATAATCGGAAAGGATAACGATATCCGCTTTCCCAAGCGCTTCCTTATAGGCCGCGAGCAGGCGGTCCGCCGTTTCAGGCTGCAGCATATGGGTGGCCTCGGCGTCGCTTCGGAGGAGCTGCTGACCGTCGGCGACGAAGCGGGTCTTGACCGTAGTCGGACGACCGACCGATGTGACGAGATGCGGCGTAAGCCCTTTCAGTTCCTCGAAAAGACGGCTGATTTCGCGTCCCTCCGCATCCTCGCCGATCACCGAGACGAGCCGTGCCCGCCCGCCGAGGGAGAGGATATTCCGGACCACATTCCCCGCCCCGCCCGGCATCTGCGCCTGATGGGAGATCGCGAGAATGGGGATGGGCGCTTCCGGCGAGATGCGGCTCGCGCTTCCATAGACGAAGCGGTCCAGCATCACATCGCCGAGGACCAGAACCTCGCATCCCTCGAACGCCTTTAACAGCGCGGAAATGGAGGCCGGGCTCTGCATCTCGCCGCTCATACGAGACCGAGCTTCTGTTCAAGTGCGCCGCAGAGCATATGCCCAAGCGTAATATGCATTTCCTGGATGCGACGGGTCGATTGCGCGGGCACGATCAGGCAGGCATCGCAGATTTTCGGCATGACGCCGCCATCGCGCCCCGTGAAGCCGATGGTGCGAAGCCCTTTTTCCCGCGCCATTTCAAGGGCCTTGATAATATTCGGGCTGGTGCCGGAAGTGGAAATGCCAACCGCGACATCGCCCGCCTGCCCCAGTGCCTCCACCTGCCGCGCGAAAATCTGTTCGAAGCCGAGATCATTGCCGCCTGCGGTCAGGGCCGAGGTGTCGGTATTGAGCGCAATGGCGGGGATGGGCTTTCGATCCTCGATAAAGCGGATGACAAGTTCCGCCGCGAGATGCTGCGCATCCGCCGCGCTGCCGCCATTTCCGAAGAAGAGGATTTTATGGCCCGCCTTCGCGGCCGTGACCCAGAGATCCAGGATCGCCTCGAACGGGGCCCGCAGGCTGTCGCGGGTCGCGGCCAGCACGGCGGCGTGATCGTCAAGCTCGCTTTCGAAATAGGTCACGGGGTCCCGATGCCTCACTAAAATTATCCTTAAGCGGTAATAGTATAATAGCGGTTCCGCTGTAAATATGTAGTTGTCTTTCTGAAAGCCGGATTTACGCTAATTATCCGTCTTTTCGCGAGGCGGCAGATGCCCTTCCGCGACATCCCGGATCAGCCGGAGATGATGCGGCAGCAGCTTGTCGAGTGCATAGTGATCGAGCACGGTCTGGCGGGCGCTCGCGCGTATTTTTTCGAGATCGCCCGCATTATCGAGCGCCCATTCGATTTGCCCGGCGAAGGCTTCATGATCATGGAAGGGGGCGAGGAAACCGTTCTTGCCGTGGCGGATGACCTCCTTGACCGGCGCGGTATCGGAACCGACAATAATCGCGCCGCAGGCAAGGCTTTCGATCACCGACCAGCTCAGGACGAAAGGCACGGTCAGATAGGCCTGCACGGTGGAGAATTGCAAGGCGCGGACATATTCGCGGTAGGTGAGCGGACCGGTGAAATGAAGCCGTTCGGGATCGGGTTTCAATTCCTCCACCATGCGCCTGCCCCAGCTTTCCCCCTCCGGCAGCTTGCGGCCATAGACGACCCGATCCTCCCCGATCACGAGGACATGGAGAGTGGGTCGTTTCTTCATCAGGAGAGCGGCGGCGCGCATAAACTCCGGAAAGCCGCGATAAGGCTCCATCCCGCGCGTTGCGTAGGTGAGGATTTCCGCCGCGTCCGAAAGATCGAGATTACCGATTTGGCGCGGTGCGGCGGGATCCGGCTTGAAGAAATCCGTCTCCACCCCGTCATGCAGGATGGAAAGCTTCGGATGGAAAATCTCCGGAAACTGGCTTGCCTGAAAGCTGGTCGGCACCTGTCCCCAGTCGCACTGGGCGAGATCGAGCAGGATGGGTGCGTTCTTGGTGCGGATGCGGGCAGCATCATCGAGGGTGAGCGCCGCGCTTTTCAGGAAATCCGCGTCCGACCCCTCCCCGTGATAGAACCATTCGAAATAGTTGAGAATCCGGGCATTCGGAAAGGCATCCCTGATATAGAGGCTGTTGCCCCAGCCGGAATGGGAACAGACCACATCGGGGATAAAGCCGCGCCGTTTCAGTTCCAGGCAAACCCGTAAAGTTACCTGCCCGTTGAGGACCGCGGTTTCCATGCTCCGAAGATAGTGGTGGGTATTCTCGTTGGCGTCGCGATGCGGCTTGTAGACCACATTGGTGACGCCCGGAATTTTGAAGGGTGCGCGCAGGCTCGCAAACACCACCTGATTTTCCTTGTTCCGGGCAAGATGGGTAGCGACATGCCGATACTGCGCCGGAAAATTATTGTGCAGAAACAGGATGCGCAAAAACTACTCCCCGTCCTTTGGCAGATCGCGGGAAATACGGTCCATGCGGGGATCCAGGCTGTCGAAGCCCTCAAAAGGCTCTTTCAGCCGCGCCTCCGACATCGCGATATAGTCGGGATTGATGTCGATGCCGATGCTGCGCCGGCTTAAAATTTGCGCGACACGCGCCGTCGTTCCGCTCCCGAGGAAGGGGTCGAGCACCAGGTCATTCGGGTTGGAGGAGGCCCGCAATATCCGCTCGATCAGGGCTTCGGGCTTTTGCGTCGGATGGGGCAGTCGTTCCGCCGCGCAGTAATGCACATGGCTGAACTGCCAGACATCGCCCGGGTTTGCGCCCGCCATATTGTTGCGCTTGCGGTAATATTTCTGCGGCACGCGCACCTCATCGAGGTTGAAGCAGGCCGCCTCCCCTTTCGAGAACCAGAGAATATCCTCATGACGCGGGGAAAAGCCCTTCTTCCGGCCCATGCCTTGGGTATAATGCCAGGTGATCCAGCCTTGCGGGGAAAGTTTAAACTCCTCTTCCAGCATCAGATAGAGCCGGGCGATGAATTTCACCCCCATGAAGCAATAGAGCGAGCCGCCGGGTTTGAGCACGCGTGCGGCCTCCCGGAGCCAGTCGCGGGTGAAGGCCTGATATTCCTCGCGAGTTTTGAGATCGACATTATTGCCGTAATTCTTGCCAAGGTTATAAGGCGGATCGGCGATGATAAGGTCGATGCTGTCATTTCCAAGCGATTTCATCGCCTCGGCGGCCTTGCCGCAGATTAGCCGGGGGATGAGAAGGGGCTTGTTCATGCGGCGGCTCCGGCCCGTTCTACTGCGGGGACCGTTT